>JAITED010000073.1 GCA_031282235.1 Propionibacteriaceae bacterium
CCCCCGCCGCCTTGCGTCCGGCACCCCCCTCGTGGAATGGGGCTAGTATCGTATGTGTTGTGGATTTGTTGGAAAATTAATTAAATTATTACGCAATTATCTGTGTAGTTTCTGACTAAAGCCTTTGCAAACGGTAGCGTTCTACGTATGGAAGCAGTTGATCTAGCGAGATGGCAGTTCGGTATCACTACCGTTTACCACTTCTTTTTCGTACCCATAACCATTGGGCTCACCTGGTTGGTCGCGTTCATGCAGACAAAATGGTCGCTTACGGGCGATGAGGGTTGGCTGCGGCTCACCAAACTGTTCGGCAAACTGTTTCTCATCAACTTCGCAGCCGGTGTGGTGACTGGCATCGTGCAAGAGTTCCAGTTCGGTATGAACTGGTCGGAGTACTCCCGCTTCGTCGGTGACATCTTCGGTGCGCCGCTCGCGTTAGAAGCCCTCATTGCGTTCTTTATGGAATCGACGTTCATCGGGTTATGGATTTTCGGCTGGGACAAGTTGCCCAAACGGCTCCATCTGGCCACCAGCTATCTGGTAGCCATCGGCAGCACCATCTCCTCCATCTTCATCTTGGCCGCGAACGCATGGATGCAGCACCCAGTGGGGGCAGTGTTCGAAAATGGACGCGCCGAGCTTGACGATTTCTTGGCGTTGCTCACCAACCCGTTCTTCCTCACCATGTTGCCGCATACGCTGGCTGCCGCGTTCATCGTCTCTGGTGGCCTGCTGCTCGGAGTGGCTGGATATTGGTGGGCAAAGTCGCAGCCAGCGGCGCATAGGGCAGAGGTCGAGGTGGGGGTTGAGGGTAAACCGCTGGCCTCCGACGGCGCGCTGTGGCAGGCAGCCGCGAAACTGGGGGCGGGCGTGGTGGTTATCGCCTGCGTCGTAGGCATCGGTTCCGGGCATCTCACGGGGCAGGTAAGCGCGGTGCATCAACCGGCAAAACTGGCAGCGATGGAGGGTCTGACTTCGGCAGATGATTCAGATAAGTTCAGCCTAGTGGCTTGGTTCAACAAGGATGCGAACGGTGAAGTGACCAAAACGTTTGAGGTGGCGCTCCCCATTAAAGGGTTGGTGCCTTGGTTGGCCTACGGCGACACTACTGCCACCGTGCAGGGCGCCAACGACATCCGCGCCGACTTCGTAGCCAACGGCTACCGCACTTGGGATGGCACGCAGTGGGGTGCGGGCACCAAACTACAGAGTGGATACGCAGCCGAACTCGACACCAGCATCGACCCCATCCCCACGGTAGCCGTCTCCTACTACGCTTTCCGGGTGATGGTGGGGCTGGGCATGCTGGGGCTGATTATCGCCGTGGCGCTGTGGTTCCGCACCCGCCGCGCAGAGAGTCCCCGTCCCACGAAGATTTGGCAAGCATTGATGGTGTTCGTGCCGCTGTGGCCGCTGCTTGCTAACATCGCCGGTTGGCTACTGGCCGAAGTGGGGCGACAACCTTGGATTGTGTACGGGGTGCTGTCCACGGAGAGTGCGGTGTCGCCGCACGTCTCGGCGCTAGAGATTGGGTTGACGCTCACGCTGTACACCTTGGTTTATGCCGTGGTGGCCGTGGTGGTCGTGGGCGCGTTTCTAGCGCAAATACGCAAAGGGCTACCGGAAGCAGGCCTTAAACCACCAGCAGATGCCGCCGACCGACCGCTGCGATTCGCGTACTGAAAGGGGCGCTGAGCATGTTCGTAAACTTTGATGTCCCCACCCCCACGCTGACTGGGGTGGTGTGGTTTCTCTTAATTGCGGTGCTGTGGATTGGGTTCTTCTTCCTAGAGGGGTTCGATTTCGGAGTTTCCATGCTTTATCAACTGTTGAGTCGTAAACAGCCGGAGGAGCGGCGGGTGATGGTGAACGCCATCGGGCCCACTTGGGACTCCAACGAGGTGTGGTTGCTCACCGCTGGCGGGGCGATGTTTGCGGCGTTCCCCGGTTGGTACGCCACACTATTCTCTGGGCTATATCTGCCGCTATTCCTAGTGCTACTAGGGCTAATCATCCGGGGTATCTCGTTTGAGTACCGCGCACTGCACCCTAGCACCCGCTGGAAAAACACCTTCGACTGGTTGGCATCCATCGGTTCTTTCGTGGTCGCGCTGGTGTTAGGGGTGGGGTTCGCCAACTTCGTCATCGGATTGCCGAGCGTGGCTGGGCCACACGGTGAACCGCTGCTGCCCACCGCGTTCGCCCCAGATTGGTTCTTCCCGCAACTGTTTATCCGGGACGGGTCGCCGTATCCGCTGCTGGGTGGGGTGATGCTGGTGGTGCTGTGCATCAGCCACGGCGCACAGTTCCTTAACCTGAAAACCAGCGGTACGGTGCTTAACAAGGTGCAGCGCTTCGCTCCAGCGGCGGCGGCGCTCGCCGCAGTGCTGGTGGCGGGGTATTTGGTGTGGGGCAATTTGGCGTATCCCAGTGGCGGCAACCCGTATTTGGTTGGCGTGACGCTGGCTGGCATCGCCCGCTGGGTGAGCGCCGCGCTGGCTATCGGCGCAGTGCTGCTGGCGGCGGTGCTAGTCAAACGCAAACCGGGGGTGGCGTTCACCTGCTCCGGGTTGGGGGTGGCGCTGTTGTTCAGCAACACATTCATCACCATCTTCGGCACGCTGGGGTTCGTGCAACCCGAAACCGGGCCAGCGCTGAACATCGTCACTGCGTCCGCATCCGCATTGACGTTGCAGTTGATGACGATTTTCGCAGTGATTCTGGTGCCTATCGTATTGGGCTACGTCATCTGGTCGTATCGGGTGTTTCGGCAGCGGTTATCGGTGGAGAATCTGCCGCCAGCGGAACATGTTGACGCATCCGCAAGCGATACGCAACCCGAACCTGAAGCTGAAGAAGCGTTAAACACTGCTAAACCCGTAGTCGTGGCTTAATACGATGGCTGCTCCGCTCAATGTGCGACTTTTGCGACGAGCAGCAGCCGCCAGACAGTTTATGGTGGCGAGTGCCGCCATCGGGGTGTTGCGGGCGGTGCTGGTGTTGGGGCAGGCCGGAGTACTCGCCGCCGCTGTAGCTCGGGTGTCTGCAACTGGCGAGGTGGCCGGGGTGTGGCGGGATGCCTTGGCGGTGGTGCTGCTGTTTGCGCTGCGCGGACTGCTCAACTGGGCGGGTGCGGTGGTGTCCCAGCGTGCTGCCGCCACGGTGAAGTCGCAGTTGCGCCTAGATGTGATGCGGGCGCGGCTGAAAAACCCGGTGGGGGCTAACACAACGCCCGGAACGCTGGTGAGCATAATCACTCAGGGGTTGGATGCGCTGGATGGCTACTTCGGGCAGTATCTGCCACAGTTGCTACTGGCAGTGATTGTGCCAGTAATCGCCGGGGTGGCGGTGGGGCTGCATGATGTCATGTCCGCTGCCATTATCGCCATCACCGTACCGCTGATTCCGATTTTTATGGTGCTTATCGGCTGGACGACCGAGCGCCAAGTCAAACGGCGTTTCGCAGTGCAAACCCGGTTAGCTAACCACTTTGCCGACCTGATAGCCGGATTGGCTACCTTGCAAGTGTTCGGCCGGGCGACAGCGGCAAAACAGGGGCTAGTTGAAAGTGAGGAAGCGAACCGCACCGAAACCTTCGCCACCCTGCGCGTCGCTTTCCTGTCGGCGTTCGTTTTGGAGTTGGCCGCCACCTTGTCGCTGGCGCTCATCGCCGTCACAGTCGGTTTTCGCGTGTTATACGGCACCCTCGATTTGGCCACAGCGTTATACGTCCTCATCGTCACCCCTGAGGTTTACCTGCCAATCCGCATGGTGGGGCTGCACTTCCACGATTCCGCGAACGGTGCCGCCGCCGCAGACGCGGCGTTCGCAGTGATTGATGCGGCTGAGACATCAGCACCGCCAGCACCGTCGACCCCGGCGGCTTCGGCGGTTCCAGCGGTTCCGGGGGCAGCGCTGGCTGCTGGAACCCCACTTCTGGAGCTTAACGATGTTTCTTTCACCTACCCGAGCGGCGCTGGGGTGCGAAACTTGTCGTTCAGCGTAGCCCCCGGCGAAATTGTGGCGTTGTCGGGGCCGAGTGGAGCCGGAAAGACTACGGCGCTAGCGCTCATCATGGGGTTCCTGAAACCGGATGCTGGGGTGATAAATGCCCATACGACTACGGCGTATGTGGCGCAAGAGCCAGGGATGTTGCGCGGCAACGTCGCTGGCAACGTGCGATTGGGTTATCCAGACGCGACACTCGCAGAGATACGCGAAGCACTAGCGCTGGCTGGGGGAGCAGATATCGCACCGGAGCGTAGCGTTGCCGATGCGGGGGAGGGGCTCTCGGCTGGGGAGCGCCGCCGGGTGGCGTTGGCGCGGGCGGTGCTGCGGGTACGGTGTGGTGGCGCCGGGGTGTTGGTGTTGGACGAGCCGACCGCCGGTTTGGATGCCGAGAACGA
>JAITED010000140.1 GCA_031282235.1 Propionibacteriaceae bacterium
ATTCAACAACTTCTGGGTCGTCCATGGTGCGGCCACCGGGGAGAACTATCGGCGGGGTGCCGTCTGGAATCGTCGTCAATTCAAATGGTTCTATCTCACCCCTATTAATCAGCTCTTGGTTGAGGTCGTCGAGAGGCAGGGGGATGCCATATTTATCCCCTTGTTCTTTTAGTAGCGCCATGTAGTCAGTTGCGGTAAAACCGGATGGAACGAGTTCGTGGCGCACCAAACACGCCGCGAACAGTTCATCCCACCTTTCGTTATCTGGGTTCGTCCTGACACCGTCATAAAGAGACTCTAGGGAGTCGAGCCACTGCATTCGACAAGCCCGCATACCCAGTTTCTGTTCGAGGGTGAGTTCGCTGGAAGTCTCAAAACCGAAAGAAAACCCGCCCTGTCCATCATCTTGGTAACCGAAGTTCCTTATCCCTAGGTCGCTGGTTTCGATACACTGCACCACTTTGGCTTGGGCATCAATCACCTCTGCGCGGGTGACTACGCCGTCGGAGAGTGCTTCGCGGACGTAATCGTTCGGGGCGTCGCGGATGGCGTCGAAAAACTCTTGGTGATACGCCCCGCCGAACACTTCCGGTTCGGGTGGTGTTGTTGTGCAGGCGGTCACGGGCAGTAGGAGGGCTACCGCTAAAAGCAGGCGGCGCGCACCTAGCCAGCGTGACGGCAGTAGCGGCGTATTAATACGGATACGGCTTGCCCACATCGCACACCCACTTAAAATCCAGCTTTGACGGCGTAACCCTATCGGGGGTTAGCGCTGAGTTTAGCGTATACCCTAATGAGGGGTAAATAGCCCGCCGTATGCTGGTTACGGCTGGTTAGGTGGGTTGAATAGCTCTGGGAGCAACTAGACTTTTCAGTTATGCAGACAGCCGTAGCGCCCCACCCAGTGCAGGATGCGGACGATTACGCTTTCACCGCGCACTACGACGCGACGCGGTTAGCTAAGTCGATTGTTGAACTGCGTAGCGTGGTGCGCTCTCAGGTGATTGGGCTCGTCATCTCGGTGGCGTTTGCGGTTTTCATCTGGTACAGCAACCGGGAGGACCACTCTATTTTCCGCGTTTTTACGCTAATTATCGTGGGGGCTATTGCGGTGGCCATCGTGCTACAGCTTGTCGCCCTGGTATTGGCAAGGATGGCGGAACCGGGGTCAACAAAACCCGGGGTTGCGGTGGGGTTGACGCTCGGTGCGGCAGTAGTTTTGCTGTTGCCAGCGACCTTCATGGCGATATCGTCGGGGTCAATGTCGGCTACCCTTTTTGCTTTTGATTTGGGCGCTGCGATAACAGGTCTGTTTGCGGTGTTGATTACGTTACATGTTGGGGCAGCCGTAACCTTGGGGTTACTCATAACCGGAGCAGTGCTGTTGGCGGTGTGGAAAAAGGACGAAGCTCATAAACACTGGTTTCTGGCGCGTAATTTGATGGCGGCGGGGATTCTTGCGCCTAGCGTTTTGTGTCTATTGAACGGTATTCTCGCCGCCGTATTAGGCCAAGTGCTATCGTCAAAAATTGAATCTCTAAACGACGTCTACCTTGATCGGTTTCAAGAAGCATTGGCCGCCGATTGGAGCACCTGGTTGATAGCGTCCATGCTGGGGTTAGTGATTGCTCGTATGGGGTTGACTACGGCTAACTTGGCTTGTCTTGTGATGTTGCTGGATGAGATGCCCATCGGCCCGGCACTGCGTATCGACGCGGCGGGCATGGCGCTGGCCGACCCGAAAACGCTAGGCCCGGATCGGGCGAACTGGAACGAGATAAGCATCAGCGTGCGCCCCCACGAGCGGGCTCCCGGCGCGGAGTTGGTGATTAAACGCTGGGGGCATAAACCGTGGAGCGTGCCGCTTATGTATCTGGACGTACTGCCCGGCACCCTCGATTCGGCGATACGCTCTGCAACGCTGGGCGCCAAAGTGTTAAATCTGGAAAGCCTTAATCGTATTTTCTAATTTTCTGACCACAGACATACGTAACGTGAGAGACTGGTATGTGACCGCTTAAACGGGAACCAGTTAGCAACGCAACACAAAACTTGAACGAGTTGAAGGAGTGCAAACATGCCTATCGCTACCCCAGAGGTTTACGCCGAAATGATTGACCGCGCTAAGGCTGGTCGGTTTGCGTATCCCGCTATCAACGTCACGTCGTCCCAGACGCTCAACGCCGCCCTACAGGGGTTCGCAGAGGCTGGCTCTGACGGCATCGTGCAGATTTCCACCGGCGGCGCCGAGTATTTGGCAGGCCAAAAAGTGAAAGAGATGGTCACCGGCGCGGTGGCGCTCGCTGAATACGCGCATGTGGTGGCCGCAAAATACGGCATCAACGTGGCGCTGCACACCGACCACTGCCCCAAAGACAAGCTGGATGGTTATGTGCGTCCGCTGCTCGCTGTCAGTCAAGAGCGGGTGAACGCTGGGCGCACCCCGCTGTTCCAGTCGCACATGTGGGACGGCTCCGCAGTGCCGCTCACCGAAAACCTACAGATTGCGCAGGAGTTGTTGGCGCAGGCTGCCGCAGCGCACATCATCCTAGAAGTAGAGATTGGCGTAGTCGGAGGCGAGGAGGACGGAGTTTCAGCCGAGATTAACGAAAAGCTCTACACCACTGTCGCCGACGGTTTAGCCACCGCAGCAGCGCTGGGGTTGGGCGAGAAAGGCCGCTATCTGACGGCGCTCACGTTCGGCAACGTACACGGCGTATACAAGCCCGGCGCGGTGAAGTTGCGCCCGGCGGTGCTGCAAGAGATTCAGGCCGCGGTGGGGGAACGCTACGGCAAGGAGCGCCCGTTCGATTTGGTGTTCCACGGCGGCTCCGGCTCCAGCCCGCAGGAGATTAGCGACGCGGTGGATTACGGCGTAGTCAAGATGAACATTGATACCGATACGCAGTACGCTTTCACGCGCCCCGCTGCCGGGCACATGCTGTCACACTACGACGGCGTGTTGAAAATTGACGGCGAAGTGGGCAACAAGAAGCTGTACGACCCGCGCGCTTGGGGTAAAACCGCAGAGGCCGGGATGGCGGCGCGCGTGGTGCAAGCCTGCGTAGAACTGCGCTCCGCTGGTACGCACGCTTAATACGTAACAATACGTCGGTGCGCCGTATAGATTTGGTGCTGTACGGCGCAGTGGGTGTAGTATCTCCATTCATCCAATGGAAGCCCAATCAGGGGGACACATGAACCGCGCCGCTCACACTCGCCTACGGGCTGTGTGTTGCTGCTGTTTCATGATGATGCCCGCCGCGCGAGCGTCCGCTGGCTGCTAGCTGTCTAGCCTAAAAGCAAACGGTAACCGCTCGCGCACTTATGCGCCGGGCGGTTTTTGTTTGTCTTGACAGTTAGCAACTAGCGTACTCAAACCGACAATAAATGAAAAAGAAAGAGAATTAAGCGATGCGTAATCCGTATAGAAACGTGTTCGGCAAGGTGGTGGCACTGGCTACTGCCGTCGTACTCAGCCTAGGGGCTTTCACCTCCTGCTCGTCCGATGACGCCAGCACCGACCCCAACAAAACCACCGGCGCCGACCCGAACGCGAAAGGCGGCGAGAACAACCCGGTCAAAATTGGGGTGGTGGGCGCTAGTGACAAGTATTGGGATACGTTCAAGGGCGAGCTGAAAGACGAGGGCATCTACGTTGACATCGTAGATTTTGCCGAGTATCCGCTGCCGAACCCGGCGTTGAGCGCGGGCGATTTAGACCTAAACCAGTTCCAGCACATCATCTATCTGGCCGCATACGTCGCCAACACCGGCAACGCTTTGAGCCCCATCGGCTCCACCGCCATCTATCCGCTGACGCTGCACTCCCAAAAGTACAAGTCAGTGGCCGAGATTCCGGCAGGCTCTGAGATTGCGATTCCGAACGACCCGTCCAACCTGTCACGGGCGCTGCTGGTGCTACAGTCCGCTGGGCTGCTCAAACTGCAAGGCGGCGGCACCATCTTCTCCACCGATTTGGACGTGATTGAAGCCGAGTCGAAAGTGAAAGTACGCCCGGTGGCTGCCGATTTGCTGCCGTCAACACTGGCCGATTTGGCGGGCGCGGTCATGAACAACGACTGGGTGGTCAAGGCGGGCTTGAACATGGAGGATGCTATTGCTCAGGACGACCCCAGCGACCCGGCGGCACAGCCGTACATCAACATCTGGGTGTCGCGCCCGGAGGACGTAAACAACGCTCTCTACCTGCGTATCGTAGAATTGTTCCACAGTTCCACCCAGGTGATTAGTGAACTCAAGGAGATTTCGGGTGGCTCGGCGGTGGTCGTAAACGTCGCTGCAGCGGAGTTGCAAGCCTCGCTGGATAAGACGGTTGCGGACACCAAAGCGAACTCGTAAAACTCGTTGAGGAAGGCGATATGGCGGTAGTAGAACTGCGTGATGTCACTAAGACATTTGAGGTGGCGCGTACCAAAACCAGCCCCGACCGGGAGCTTATGGTACTAGACCGGGTGAATCTGAGTGTCGAGGAGGGCGAGATTTTCGGTCTCATCGGGTACTCGGGGGCTGGCAAATCCACTTTAGTACGGCTTATAAACGCACTCACCCCGGTGACCAGCGGCCAAGTGCTGGTGGAGGGGCGGGAAGTGACGGCGTTAAAAGAACCGGAACTGCGCACTCTACGCCGCAATATCGGCATGATTTTTCAACAGTTCAACCTTTTCAATTCGCGGAGCGTCGCTGGGAACGTCGCGTATCCGCTCGCAATAGCCGGAGTGCCGCGAGCGGAACGCGACGTTCGAGTGGCGGAGTTGTTGGAGTTTGTGGGGCTCTCCGATAAAGCCCTCACCTACCCCGACCAACTTTCCGGGGGGCAGAAACAGCGGGTGGGTATCGCGCGCGCGTTAGCCACTCGCCCCAAACTGCTGTTGGCCGACGAAGCCACGTCCGCGCTGGACCCGGAGACCACGCAGGAGGTGTTGGCGTTGCTGCGCCGGGTGAACACCGAGTTGGGCACCACGATAGTGATTATTACGCACGAGATGGCGGTGATTCGGGACACGGCGCATCGGGTGGCGGTGCTGGACGAGGGGCGCATCGTGGAGACCGGGGAGGTGTACGACCTGTTCGCCAACCCGCAGCACCCGGTCACGGCGCGGTTCGTAGCTACCGTAATTTCACCCCCTCCCACCGGCGAAACGCTCCAAACGATTAAAACGCACCATCCGAAAACGACTGTGGTGGCGTTGCGTTTCGACGAAGATCGCGTAAATCAAGCCGACGTATATCGGCTTTTCTTCGAGGCTGGTATTGCATTTGAGCTAGTGGCAGGCGGTATTGAAACTATTCAACAGCGCCACTTTGCACAGTTGACGTTGGCACTCGACGGCTCGCCCGCCGCGATAGCTGACGTATTGCCGCAGGTGTCCGAGCTAGTGCATACGGAGGTGTTGTGATGTTGCAGTGGCTCTGTGACGCGGCAGGGCGCACCCGCCTTTGCGAACTGGTGGAGCGCGGTTACTTAACCAAAGCCATCTTCGAGACGCTATACATGGTGACGATTGCGCTGGGTATCGGCGTGGTCATCGGGTTGATTGTCGGGTTGGGGCTATACACCACCCGCAAAGGTGGCCTATACGCCAACCGCGCGGTGTACGCCGTGCTGAACCTGATTGTCAACATCTTCCGTCCCATCCCGTTCGTCATCTTCATCGGCGCGGTGCAGCCGTTGGCGCGCGCCGTCACCGGCACCGGTATCGGCAACCCCGCCATCATCTTCGGGCTGTCTATCGCCGCCGGATTCTTCGTCTCGCGTATCGTGGAACAAAACCTGTTCTCCGTTGACCCCGGGGTGGTGGAAGCCGCCCGCGCCTGCGGCGCGTCACGCCCGCGTATCGTATTCGGAGTGCTGATTCCCGAAGCGCTCGGCCCCCTCATCCTCGGCTTAACGTTCTCGTTCGTCGCCGTAGTGGACGCCTCCGCCATCGCGGGCGTGCTAGGCGGTGGCGGTCTCGGCAACTTCTCGCTGAGTTACGGCTTCCGCCAATTCGACACCCTAGTCACTTGGGTAACGGTGGTCATCATCATCGTCATAGTGCAAGCCGCCCAACTGTTAGGCAACTGGGCTGCTCGCCGTATCATGCGCCGCTGAGTGGGTTTATACGATAAACCGCAACAAACGAACAAAATAAAGCGCTAACCTAACCCCCTCTTTTTTCTCTCCCCTCCCCTCAGGGGAGCTGAGAGATACGTTAGGTTTCGGGGTGTTTTCTTGTGGGTTATCCCCTCAGACTAGATGTACGCCGAGAGCGGCGGCGGATTCGCGGGCGTTCTCGCGGGCGGCACCTATCGACGTAGCGCGCGCTAGGGCTACGGCCACCCGGCGATGGCCGTGGACTTCGGGTTTTCCAAAGAGACGCACCTGAGTGCCGGGGATAGTTAGAGCAGCGTCCACGGAGTCGAATACGGGCACCCCGTCACCCTCGGCTAGCACCGCGCAGGAAGCGCTGGGGCCGTATTGGGTGATGGCGGGCACCGGCAACCCCAGCAGGGCGCGGGCGTGGAGGGCGAACTCGCTTAAATCCTGCGATACCAAAGTGACCAGCCCGGTGTCGTGGGGGCGCGGGCTGACCTCTGAGAACAGCACTTCGTCTCCCACTATGAACAACTCCACTCCGAAGATGCCCCAACCGCCCAGCGCCCCAGTGACTTTGGTGGCGATGTCGCGGGCTTTGGTGAGCGCCACGTCGCTCATGGGTTGCGGCTGCCAAGACTCCCGGTAGTCGCCGTCAATCTGCACATGACCTATCGGCTCACACATGATGCAACCCCCGGCGTGCTGTACGGTGAGCAGGGTTATCTCGTAATCGAACTTTACAAACCCCTCTACGATTACCCGTACCGTGTCGCCACGGTTGCCGCGCCCGCCGGTTTGAGCGTATGTCCAGGCCGATTCGATGTCAGCCTCGGTGCGTATCAAAGATTGACCTTTACCAGAAGAACTCATCACCGGTTTCACCACACAGGGCAAGCCAATCTGGTTTACGGCAGCGGTAAAGTCGTCAAACGTATCCGCGAAGATATACGGGCTAGTGGGAAGCGATAACTCCTCCGCTGCCAGCCGTCGAATCCCCTCCCGATCCATAGTGAGCCGGGCGGCGCGCGCCGTCGGAGTCACCCGCACCACACCTGCGGCCTCCAACTCTTGCAGTGTCGGCGTAGAGATAGCCTCAATCTCGGGCACCACAATGTCGGGGCGCTCAGTATCAATCAGCGCCCGCAGCGCCGCCCCATCCAGCATGTCAATCACGTAGTGCCGATGAGCCACCTGATGCGCCGGCGCACCAGCGTAGCGATCCACCGCAACAACCTCCACCCCCAACCGTTGCAGTTCAATAACCACTTCTTTACCCAGTTCGCCGCTGCCCAGCAACATAACCTTGGTCGCCGTGGCGCTGTTAGGAGTTCCAATTGTTACACTCATGCCCCCAGCCTATGCGCCGCAACCTATAAGTGCCAGAAATACCACGCCCCATAAAGCGTCATACGGAGACGAAACGCGCACTCCCCCCTTCCTAAAGGGGTGATTTTTGCCCCTTTTTGGAAAGGGGGTGCCGCCGGAGTCGGCGGGGGTTTGTTCCCCGCCACACGCAAAAGATATATCGCAAATATGACGTTAGGGGTCGGATTCACTATGCTGGTGCACGTGAGAGCGGAACCACATGAGCTAGCTAAACTGCGCGCGTCTGACAACGACCGGCAGCGTATCGCTGACGTAATCGGCGATGCATACGCCGATGGGCGTTTGACGATAGCCGAGCATTCGGAGCGGCTGGAAAAGGTGTGGGCTTCCAAAACGCTTGGCGAACTGGAACCGTTAATCGCAGACTTGGGGCGTCCCGTATCCCCAACACAACCCCAGCAACCCACTCAAAGTGCAGTCCAAACTTGGCAAACCGCGCTCCCGATACTGGCCGATTTGGACACCGCTACCGGCGAGCGCACGTTGGTAGTGATGTCAGAGAATAACCGCGAGGGCGAGTGGATGGTGCAGCCCAAGCACACCGTTTTTGCGCTGATGGGGAGCGCAAAATGGGACTTGCGCGAGGCGGTATTCACCTCCATGACCATCGAGTTGAACATCTCCGCCGTCATGGGCAGCGTTGAACTTTGGTTACCCGCCGGAGTCGGTTTCATCGACAAAACTACGCACATTATGGGCGCGACCAACCAAAAAGGGATGGCGCCAGCAGACCCACGAGCCCCTGTCGTGATAGTAAAAGGTTTCACCTGTATGGGGTCTTTGGAGGTATACGGCCCCAACCACCGCACCCTAAGCCAAAAACTGGGCATCGCAAAGTAGCGCCCTCACCCCCCAATACGCCCCCGTTTGAGCCAACCCCCCCATACGCGCTAGAGTGTCTTGTTGCGTAAGCGCCCATAGCTTAATGGATAGAGCACCTGACTACGGATCAGGAGGTTGGGGGTTCAAGTCCCTCTGGGCGCGCCGAACCGATGAATGTATTTGGGGCATTAACTCAGTTGGTAGAGTGCGACCTTTGCAAGGTCGAAGTCAGGGGTTCGAGTCCCCTATGCTCCACAAAGTAAGTAGACCGGGTCTTGTGCCCGGTCTATTTACTTTTATACGGGGTGTGCATGGGGGACTCGAAAGCGCGTAAGCGCCGGGGCGTTGGGAGGAAGTCCGGTGGACTTCCGAGTAGCCCCCCCTGAAGTCCCCTATGCTCCACTCGTTTGACTATTCGCAACTAAACTGAAGTTATGTATGCAATCACCTGTTTAACGCCGGGGGGGCCGGAGCATTTGGTGTGGGCTGAGGTGCCTACGCCGGAACCGGCACCGGGGGAGATACGTATCAAAGTCACTGCGGCGGGGGTGAATCGCGCCGATGTGTTGCAGCGCACGGGGCATTATCCGCCGCCTCCGGGGGTCTCGGACATCATCGGATTAGAGGTTTCTGGGGTGGTGGAGAAGCTTGGCGCGGGGGTCACTACGCATCAGGTGGGTGACGAAGTGGTGGCGTTGTTGGGCGGTGGCGGCTACGCGGAGTACGTGGTGTGCCCTGCGGGGCAGGCGGTTCCCCCACCACCGGGTGTGGATTTGGTGAGCGCTGCCGCAGTGATGGAGGTGGCGGCGACCGTCGTATCCAATATGGACATGGTGGGGTTGAAAGCGGGCGACGTATTTTTGGCACACGGAGGTTCCGGCGGCATCGGCAGTTTCGCCATTCAATACGGTAAAGCGCTGGGTTGTACGGTAGCGACCACCGCTGGTTCCCCAGAAAAACTGGCGTACTGCAAGAGCTTGGGCGCGGACATCGCCATTGACTACCACGATGAGTGGTGGGATGCGCTCAGGGTAGCCACCAACGATTACGGCGCGGACGTAATCCTTGACCTGTTGGGGGCGGGCTATCTGGAGCCCAACATTGATGCGTTGGCTCCCGATGGCCGGTTGGTGATTATCGGGATGCAGAAAGGCACCAAAGGCGAGTTGAACATCGCCAAGATGCTTGGCAAACGCGCCTCGGTGTGGGCTACGTCGATTCGGCAGCGCCCGGTGGCGCAGAAAGTCGCTATCGCTGCTGCCACCGCGACTAGGGTCTGGCCGCTGATTGCGGATGGTCGTATTAAGCTCGCCCCCGAGACCCGTTTCCCGCTCGCAGACGCCCGCCTAGCCCACGAACAACTGACGAGCGGCGAAAACATCGGCAAAATTATCCTCGTGGCGTAACCGCAGCGCAACACAGGCGCAGTAGGGTGTAGGCCATGTTCGATTCTCTCGACCTACTGCCCGCCAGCGAACACCCAGAACTGCTGGCACCGGCGGTCTTTGCCGCCGTCAACTCATACGTCCCGAACGCGCAGGTGTTCGCCATCGACCCCGCGCTCTCGGACACCGCCGCGCTGGTGGCGGCTACCGGATTGCCGCCGGAGGTGATGTGTAACGCGGTGCTACTGACCGGGTTGCGCGCCGGGGAACAGCGTCAGGTGTGCTGCCTCACGCTATTCCATCGCCGTATTGACGTAAATAACGTAGTGAAACGCACTTTAGATGTGCGAAAGGCTTCATTCGCTCCGATGGATTACGCGGTGGAGGTCTCCGGTATGGCATACGGCGGCATTACTCCCGTGGGGCTGCCCGCCGACTGGCCGGTGTGGTTGGACGAACCGACCGCCACCTCTCCGCTGCTGCTGATGGGCTCCGGCATCCGCGCCTCAAAACTGGTACTCCCCGGCCCCGACCTGCTGCGTCTCTCCGGTGCCCGCCTAGTAGAAAACCTCACCATCCCGATTTAGCTAGCAAGTTTTAGCGAGTACGTTTTAGTGGGCTGTTTTAAGCGGCTTCAGTAGCGGTTTTGGTTTTTAGGTAGGCTACGGAGTCGATGATTACGGGGATGGCGCGGATTACGGTTAGCACTACGGCGCTCCAGACTAGAATCCAGCCGGTGGCGCGTACAGCGGCGGGAGCCAGCAGGGTATCAACTAGCAGGTGGGTGTCGTGGGGGAGGTCGGTGGCCCAGAGCATAGCTAGAAATACGAAGCCTAGGGCTTTTACGGTGCCGAAGAATGCGCGCATGAAGCGGCCACCGGTGAGCCAGCGGGTGAATGCGGAACGCATGATGTTTTTCTCACCGAACGGGGTCATACCCTCGGAGTAGCCGGAGGAACGCAGCCCGTCCACCACGAAACCGCGGGTCAACACCAACAGTGGCACCCAAAGCGGCACCAAATCTAGGTCGGCGAACACCACCCAGAGTACGTTCTCCACCACGCGGTCGCCCACGATGTCGAAGATGGCACCGAACTGGTTCACCTCGCCCAACTTCCGCGCCACCCAGCCGTCCACTGCGTCGGCAAAGATTATGATGCCGATGTACAGCCCACACCACTGGGCAGCGGCAGCCGAGCCGAAATACATGATGCCCACCACTCCAAAGAGTGCGAGCACCCGTATAACAGTGATTGCGTTCGCCACTAGTAATCCCCCTTGACTTGCCTTAACTTACCTGAAACCGGGTCGAAAACCGCCACCGCAACGAACGAATGACGTAAAAAGCTGCCAAAAGCGAACGACTTTAGCCCCCGATTTCTTTCACCTTTTACGTACAGCGCACCCCCAAACAGCGATACTTTAACGACCAACGCCACGTTACTACAATTTGGCGGCGGGTGATGAGGCACCAAAGAGATTAGACTTAGGAGTTGGTGACCGGGTAACACTCACCCGCCGTGAGTAGATAGCGCTAAGGGGACGTATGGGCTTTCTCGATAAGTTGGAGCACCATCTCGAAGGTGCCATCAACAAGGTCTTTACCGTGTTCCCCGGCGACGTGATGCCGCTGGAGATCGCCAACGCCATGATTAAAGAGTTGGATGTACGTGCTAAAACCCTCTCTGCAGAGCATCGGCTAGTCCCCAACGATTTCACGGTACGGCTGGCGCAGCACGATTACGAGCGGCTGACACCGTATTCGCGCACTCTGAACGCCCAAATTATCCCCATACTGCGCGAGCACGCCACCGAGCGTGGCTATGTGTTCAACGGCACGCTGACTATCACTTATCTGTTGGATGAGACGCTCAAAGCCGGTACGTTCACCTTGGATTGCCAAGTGGTAGCGGGGGTGGTTGATGCCACCCGCCCCGCAGCGGCGGCAGCGGCAGCAGCGGCGGCAGCGGCAGCGAGCGACGGAACCTCCAGCGGACGTATCCCCCGCGCCCCGTTGGTGTTGGAAGTGAATGGGGTACGCCACCCGCTGATACCGCCGGGGCTGGTGATAGGGCGCGGCTCCGACGCTGATTTACGTATCTCCGACCCGGGCATCTCCCGGAAACACGCCCGGATTGAGGTAACTGGTACGCCGGGGCAGTTGCATATCAAAATTATCGACTTGGGGTCGGCAAACGGCATTATCGTAAACGGCGAACAGGTGTTGGAGACGGAGTTAGGCTCTGGCTCGCGTATCGAAATCGGCTCCACCCGGATGCTGGTTTACGCGCCGATTGGGGAGTGACGTGAGTACGTTAGCGTTTGCGGTAGTAAAAGTGGCATTTCTGGGGCTGCTGCTGTTGTTTGTCGCCGTGGTGGCGGGGGTGATTCGCTCCGACCTCAACGTAACGAAGCGCGGCGACACCGAAGCGCAGCCGAATCCGAAACGGCGCGGCACCACTGCTGGGCGCGATGTGGGGCGGCTGGTAGTGATTGCTGGCAAGGGCAGCGGCGACGCGGTGCCACTGCTGGGGGAGATAATCGTGGGGCGCGCGAGCGACGCCACGCTGGATTTAGCGGACGATTTTGCGTCCAACTATCACGCAAAACTGTTCTCTGACGCGCAGGGCTGGGTGGTGGAAGATTTGGATTCCACCAACGGCACGTTCGTAAATGGGATACGTATCTCCGCTCCCACTAGGGTGGATGGTCGGGACATTATTCGGGTGGGGCGTTCCCAGATGAAGTTGGAGGCGTAAAAGGTGAGGTTTTCGCTGCGCAGCATCGCGCACTCCGAGATTGGATTGGTGCGTTCCACCAATCAGGATTCGGCATACGTCTCCGGCACCGTGCTGGCGGTCGCAGACGGTATGGGCGGCGCGGCGGCGGGCGATTTAGCATCCACAGTAGCCATCAACCATATTGCGGCGATGGACGCCACTCACCCCGCTGCTGAGAAGCTAGTGGAAGAACTACAGCTAGCGGTGGCGGCAGCGAACGACCAGATACATGACCTAGTGGTGTGGGATCCCGTGCTGGAGGGGATGGGAACCACCGTCGAAGCGGCGGTTTTCGACGGCGAACAGTTGACGTTTGAGCATCTCGGTGACTCGCGCGCGTATCTGTTGCGGGATGGGAAGTTTAACCGCCTCACCCGCGACCACTCGTGGGTGCAACAGATGGTTGACAGTGGCCAGATGAGTGTGGAGGAGGCCGAAGCGCACCCGAAACGCTCATTTGTGACCCGGGTCGCCAACGGGCATGAGGAGTTTCGTCCCGAACTGTTCACGCTGGAGGTCAAGTTGGGCGACCGGGTACTGCTGTGCTCCGATGGGTTGAGCGGCCCGGTGGAGGAACAGGAGTTGCAGCGGCTGCTGGCCATCCCCGATTTGGAGAAAGCATCTGCCAAACTTTCCCGCGCGGCGCGTGCCGCTGGGGCTCCCGACAATTTGACGCTCATCATCGCTGACGTGGTGGAGTGGAACGCCGAACTGGATGCGGTGCCGGGCGAACTGTTTGGGGCGGTGAAAACCGTCAAAGTGCCGCAAGTGCCGCACATCAGCATCGCAGACGATACGTCCGCTGCGTCACACAGCCGCAGAACAAGTGCGGTCGCGCCGCCGCTACGGCACCCGGTGGGGGCGGGGGATGCCGCAGCTGAAACTGGGGAGTACGCAGCGCTGGTTCCCGTATCTTCGCGTTCAGCGGCGACGCAGCGCAGCGGCCGAGGGTTGCTTATCGCCGTAATCGCCGTTTTACTAGCCATTATCGTGGGTGGGTTGTTTGCAGTACGACATTACTTGCAGCAGCATTTCTACTTAGGGCCCGCCGCTGAAGTGGTGGCGGTGTATCGCGGGGTGCCGGATGAGCTTTTGGGGTTTTCACTATCCGAACTGAGCGAAACCAGCGAGGTGCTGCTCTCCGACCTGCCCACGTATTACGCCGACCAAGTGCGGACGAAACGGCTACGCTCCGATACGTTGAGTGGCGCGCAACAGACGTTGGCAGAGCTACGGGAGTTAGCGCAGTACTGCATCGCGCAGCGCGCGCAGGCCACCAATCCACCGCCTAGCACGGAGTCTCCCAGCACTGAAACGCCTGGGGCAACGCCTAACACTACCGGAACGCCCCCCGTATCCCCTCCGGCCAGCGCTACTCCCCCGAGTGCCAGCGCATCCAACAGCACGCAGCCCGGCACCACTGCGCCCGCATCTCCGAACAATACGACCAATCCGACCAATCCGACCAATACGGCCAATACAGTCAACCCGACCAATACGACCACGCTCCCCGTCACTCCCAGCCCCGAAGCCCCCGATTTTTGGGAGTGCCCTTAAACCATGGAAAGAAAAAACGAAGTTACCCCCACCCGGCGGGGTGTGGAACTCGCTTTGACGCTGTTTGCGTTCGCGCTGGGCGCTGGTTCGTACCTATTGTTCTATGTGAACCGCGATTTGCCGTTCCCCAGCATCGCCCCGCTGGCCATCGGGTGTTGGTTGGTGCTGTGTGTGGGGGCGCATCTGCTGATACGCAAACTGGCCCCATACGCTGACCCGGTGCTGCTGCCGTGTGTGCTGCTGTTGAACGGGCTGGGGTTGGCGATGCTAAACCGCCTCAACTACGGCTCGGAGTACAGCCCGGCGGTGTTGCAGTTCACCTACACCACCATCTCGATTGTGGCGTTTGGGGTAGTGCTGCGGTGGTTGGGCGATTACCGCTCGCTACAGCGCTACACGTATATCCTGTTCTGCATCGGCTTGGGGTTGCTGCTGATGCCGCTGCTGCCGGTGATTGGCAAAGAGTCCGGCGGGTCGCGGATTTGGATTGAGATATTTGGGCGCAGTTTTCAGCCCGCCGAAGTCGCCAAAATCGTGCTGACTTTGGCGTTCGCGTCGTATCTCTCAGACCATCGGGAGCTGTTGCGCTCCGCAGGGCGACGGTTTCTGGGCGTCACTTGGCCGCGTATCCGCGACCTAGGCCCGATTGCGGTGATGTGGGTAGTGTCGCTGGCAGTGTTGGTGTTCCAAAGCGATTTGGGTACGTCGCTGCTGTTCTTCGGGCTGTTCGTGGCGATGTTATACGTCGCCACCGATCAGGTCTCTTGGGCGATTATGGGCTTGGCGGGTTTCGTGGTGGCGGCGGTGTTGGCGTATCTGTTCGTCGGCAAGATGGAGATACGGGTGGAGTCGTGGCTGAACCCGTTCGCTGATGTTGACCGGAACTATCAGGTGATTGAGGGACAGTTTGGGTTGGCGTGGGGCGGTCTGATGGGGCGGGGTATCGGCATCGGGCGCCCTACCAGAATCCCGCTGGTGGATTCCGATTTCATCTCTGCCGCTTTCGGGGAAGAACTGGGGTTGGTGGGGATGTTCGTCATCATCCTGTTATACGCGCTGCTGGTGATGCGGGGGCTGCGTGCCGCGTTGAGCGCGCGCGACTGGTTTGGGAAACTGTTGGCCAGCGGCTTGTCGTTCGCTTTGGCGTTGCAGGTGGTTACGATTCTGGGCGGCGTCACCCGACTACTGCCCCTTACCGGTTTGACTACGCCATTCATGTCTCAAGGTGGTTCTTCTTTGTTGGCGAACTGGCTAATTTTGGCGATTCTGTTGCTCATCAGTCACCGGGGGCGGGCACCGATTGAGAAACGCGAAGTGCCCGTAATCGTCGATTTGGCAGAGGAAAGAACTGTGCTGCTCGCGGCGGTGAAACCGGAGGCGTTGGCATGAATCGTTCCATTCGCCGCGTGGCTGGCGTAGTAGCCCTCATGTTTTTAGCGCTGCTGGTGAACTTGAGCGTTTCGTATCTGCTGCGCACCGAGACCCTGCTCAACTCGCCGTATAACCGGCGGGTGCAGGAGGAACAGTTTGGCCAATCCCGCGGCCCTATCATGGTGGGCAACACCGCCGTGGCCGCCACCGCGCCCTCCGGCGACCCGCGGATTCCTAACGTCAGGGTGTACGAGAACGGGCCGATGTATGCGCCGCTGACTGGCTATTACTCTTTCGTATACGGCCGCTCGCGCCTAGAGCAGAGCTATAACGCCGAACTGGCGGGTACGTCGTCCGCGCAATCCATCGACCGACTGGTAGATATGGTTGCGGGGCGGCAACCCGAGGGCGCTATCGTGCAAACCACTATCAATCCCCGCGCGCAACAGGCGGCTTGGGATGCGATGCAGGGTCGCCGTGGCGGGGTGGTGGCGATGGATTACACCACGGGCGCGATTCTGGCCTACGCTTCGGTGCCGAGTTACGACCCGGCGCTGCTGTCCAGTCTGGATTATGACGCGGTGGAGGCCAACTGGGAGGCGCTGTTGGCCGACCCGGCAGCGCCGCTGAGCGATAGGGCGGGCGGGGAAGTGTATCCGCCGGGTTCCACGTTCAAGCTGGTGACCACTGCGGCGGCGTTGGAAGCCGGGTGGCGTCCGGATACGCTAATCGACTCCCCGCGTACCCTACAGTTGCCCGGTTCTGACCATGTGCTAACCAACTTCGCCGACGCTTCCTGCGGGGCCGACCGTATCACCATGTTGGATGCGTTGAAAGTGAGCTGCAATACGGCCTACGCCAACATCGGTATGGCGTTGGGGGAGTCGGCGCTGCGCAGACAAGCAGAAGCGTTTGGATTCAATACGGCGGTGGAGTCCGACGTATGGTCGGCTACCAGCCGCTTCCCCTCCGGGCTCGACCCGGCAACGCTAGCTATGAGCGCCATCGGACAGTACGAGGTGGCGGCCTCCCCACTCCAAATCGCTATGGTTTCGGCGGCCATCGCCAACGGCGGGGTGCAGATGGAACCGTATCTGGTGAGTGAGGTGCGCAACCCGGATCTCAGCGTATTGAGCATCCACGCCAAAAAAGTGCTGCGGCAGTCGTTGAGTTCGCAGTCGGCGCAGTTGTTGCAGGAGATGATGGTAGAAAATGTCCGCTCCGGTGGCGCCAAAACGGTGGCGATGGATGGTTTGCGGGTGGGCGGCAAGACCGGCACCGCACAATCTGACCCTTCGCGCCCATCGTATTACTGGTTTACGGGTTTTGTGAGCGAATCGCACGTAGCCATCGCGGTGTTCGTGGAGCAAACCGCTGCAGGGGACGCTTCCAGTTCCAGCGTCGTTGCGGGCGGGGTGTTCCGAAGTGTAGCGGAGGCGCTACGATGAGTTCGGCCATAGTGAACGCAAAGAAGCCGATTTTGCTACGGCTAGCTGAAAAAATGTGGGTACGAGTGCCCGCCGATACGCCCCCGCGAACATTAAAAGACGCTCATGTACTCGTTTTGGGTGGGCAAATGGGTACTTTGTTGCGTATTCTGGCTAGGGAAATGCTGATTGGAAAGGTGTCACATGGCTGAACCAGTAGTGCTGGCGGGCCGTTATCGTCTGGAGGACGTAATCGGTCGTGGCGGTATGGCGGAGGTCTGGCGGGCGAGCGACTCCCGACTTGACCGTAAAGTCGCGGTGAAACGGTTGCGCCCAGATTTGGCGTCCGACCCAGTGTTTCAGGCGCGCTTTCAGCGGGAAGCGCAGTCTGCGGCTGGTCTGAACCACCCCAACATCGTGGCGGTGTATGACACCGGCGCTGAGGTGGATCCCAGCAACGGCATTTTGGTGCCCTACATCGTGATGGAGCTGGTGCAGGGCGAGACGCTGCGCGAGATGATGCGCCGCGGCGTGATTATCAGTCCCACTAGGGCATTTGAATACGCAAGCGGCATTTTGGACGCGCTGGGCTTCTCGCATTCGCGCGGCATCGTACACCGCGACATCAAGCCAGCGAACGTAATGATTACCACCGATGGCCAAGTGAAAGTGATGGATTTCGGTATCGCGCGCGCGATAGCGGACAACGACGCCACCATGACGCAGACCGCCGCTGTCATCGGGACGGCGCAGTATCTCTCGCCGGAGCAGGCGCGCGGTGAAACTGTGGATGCCCGTTCCGACATCTACGCTATGGGTTGCTTGTTGTATGAACTGTTGACTGGGCGCCCGCCGTTCACGGGGGATTCGCCGGTCAGTGTGGCGTATCAACATGTCCGCGAGACTGCGCAGCCGCCGTCGCAACTGAACGTTTCAGTTACCGCCGCGATGGATGCCATCGTGATGAAAGCGCTGCAGAAAGCCCCAGCGGAACGGTATCAGAGCGCCCCCGAGATGTTGGAAGATATTTCGCGGATGCTCGCTGGTGAGCCGGTGCGCTCCACCCTCCCGCGCACTGCAAATGGCAACGGTGTGGGCGTTGGCGCTGGTGTCGGCGCTGGTGTTGGCGGGAACGGCTCCCGGGCGCAGCGCAGTTTGGGTGACGACGAAACTAGGGTGATGCCCGTCAGCGATGCCCCTAATGGTGATACGACGAACATCTTGGCCGGTTTTAGCGCCCGGATGGTGGATGAGAACGAGGAGTACGAACCGGAGCGGCGCCGCGTGTCGCCCGCTACGTTTATCCTTATCGGGCTGCTGTTGGCGCTGTTTGCTGCGCTTGGCGTTGTGCTTTTCAAGATTTGGGGCAACGCCGAGGAGATGGCGTTTGTGCCAGACGTGCGCGGCTATAACGAGACCGGGGCGCGCGCTTCGGTGATGAGCGCAAAGCTGGTGCCGGATGTAACCCACGTCGCTGGGCCAGTGGAAACCAAGGGTACCGTGACGTCACAAAGCCCTGACCCGCGTACTGAGGTGGCTATCGGAAGCACCGTGAAAATCGTCATCAACGATGGCCCAGATGCCATGACCATCCCCAAAGAGTTGTTGGGCATGACGGACGCGCAAGCGAAACGCGAGTTGACTACGTTAGGCTTCACCAGCGTTACTGTGAAAGATGCCGAGATAGGCACTGAACCGATTGAGTTCCTCAAAGGGCAGGTGACTAGCACCGACCCCGCCATCGGAACCACGGTGAAACTCAACACGCCTATCACCGTTTTCATCGCCACCGGCCAGTCAATGATGCCGAACCTGTTCGGACTCACCGAGCAGGAAGCTATCAATTTGGCGAACAGCGCTGGTTTCAAGATGGTCGTCCCCACCACCGTAGAGAGTGACCAAACGCCCGGTACGGTAATCAGCCAGACCCCCCCGGCAGATTTAGCCGCGCCACGCAGCACATACGTACAGATAACCATCGCTGTCGCTCCCCCGCCCCCCACCACAACCAC
>JAITED010000152.1 GCA_031282235.1 Propionibacteriaceae bacterium
GGCAGTTCCAGACCGTGATACGGATTGTTGCGACTTAAAGAGGCGGTGTGGTCGCGGTTGACTGTGATGCGGCGCGTCGGGTCGATAAGGACGATGTTGGCGGGGGCGCCGACCTGTAGCGGTTGCCCCTGTTCGCTAAGCCCTGCCAACTGAGCGGGGGCGTAGGACATGAGGCGCGCCACGTCAGCCCAACCGATGTGCCCAGGGTTGACCAACACCTCTATGACTACGCCTAACGCTTGCTCTAACCCGACCATGCCGGGGGCGGCCTGCGGGAACGGCTGCTGTTTGTCGCGGGGGGTGTGGGGGGCGTGGTCGGTGCCAATCATGTCAACCGTGCCGTCAACCACTGCGGCGCGCAACGCCTGCACGTCGGCATCCGGCCTAAGCGGCGGGTTCACTTTATATCTGGTGTCCACGGTGTTATCGGCTTGGGCGGCCAAATAGTCGGTGGAGAACAGCAGATGGTGGGGGGCGGCCTCGGCGGTGATACGCACCCCGCGCGCTTTGGCTTCCCGTATCAATTCGAGCGACTCTTTAGTGGAAACGTGGCAGATGTGTATGTGCGCGGCGGTTTCTGCGGCTAAGCGAATATCGCGCGCGACGATACGCCACTCCGCTTCCCTAGGCCAAGTCGGCAACCCCAGCGCATCGCAGTGTGCCACACTGGCACCACAGCAAGCAGCGGCCCCCGCCAACTGGGCATCCTGAGCGTGCTCGGCAATCACCCCATCGAATGTGGCGACCAGCGCCAGCGCTTCCCGCAACAAATCCGCATTCATTACGCAGGCTCCGTCGTCGCTGAACACCCGCACCCGCGCCGGACTAGCTGCCATGCCGCTGATGTCGGCCAAACGTTCCCCAGCGCGCTCATACGTGACAGCCCCGATGGGCACCACTTGTGCGTGCGCACTGGCACTAGCGCGCTGCAGTATCCCCAGCGCTTCCGGCACCCCATTGGTGGCCGGAGTGGTGTTCGGCATCGCCAATACGCAACTGAAACCGCCCCGCGCCGCCGCCAACGTACCAGTGGCAATCGTCTCGGCCATCTCATTGCCGGGTTCCCGCAGATGGGTGTGGGGGTCAACTAGGCCGGGCAACGCAATCAGCCCGGCACCAGCAATCACCTCCGCCCCAGGGACGGGGGCGGCCACCAGCACCCCGTTAGCGGTGTATAAATCGCCAACGCTGCCGTCTGCGAACCTAACCCCGCGAATGCTGAGCGGTGCTGGCGTATCTGGTGCAACTGGGGGGGTTTCAGTTTCGTTCACGCACGGGCATCCCATCTCAAGCTGGCTTGCTGGGCGGCCAACTTGCGGCGGCTACCGTCCACGTTGGCGTTGATAGTACGGCGTACCGCTTCGGTGAGCTTCGGCTCTGCATCCAGACGCTCGGCCACCCGCTCCAGATACGCCGCGTCAGCTAGCGGCTCCGGCCACAGCTGCGTCAACAACAGGTCGGTGAGCCAGTTGCCCCGGTCAGCGAAGAAGCCCACCCGCCCAGAGATGGCCTCCACCAACGCCAGATATTTATCGGCATACGGTGCCAACACATCCTCCTGAGAGTGGCGCATGAAGTTAAGGGCGATCTGGCGTGCCGTGCCGTTTGGTACGTCGGCGGCTTCGGTGAGCAACCGCCAAGCTTCCGCTTTCGCCTCCGGGGTGGGCAACGCCGCCCGTACCCCAGCGGCGCGCTCTACGCCGTTGATGGTCACATCCTCGGCCTCCATAGCGGCCAGCCGTTCTGGCTCCAGCGCGTTGCAGGCTGCCAGTGTGGTCAACACTAACCAACGCCTATCCACATCGAGAGTCAGCCCCTCCGGCACCTCCTGACCATCCAACCAAGCCTGCAATACGGCCACCCCTGCGGGTGTGGCTATGGCGCGTATCAACGCATCTGCGATAGAAAGCTGCTTGTCAGAACCGGGTTCGGCGTGTAAAAGCAGAGTGGCTAACTGGGAGACCAGATAGGAACGGTTGGCGGCGCGGTACTTCACATCGGAGTAACCGGCGGCGGCCAGCAGGGTGTTGTTCAGCCGCGCCTGCAGGGCGGCCATGTCGGTCTCTGCGGTCACGGTGGCCAGCACCGACTCTAGGAAGTCGCGGCTGCCCAGTTCGGCATCCCGCCAAGAATCCCAAACGCTCGTCATGATTACGGCGCGCGCCAACGGGTCAGTGAACTGGGCGATGCCCGCTACCGCCGCCTGCAACGAATCCGCGTCCAACCGGATTTTGGCGAACGTCTCGTCGCGGGCGTTCAACAGTGCGATGAGGGGGCGCGGTTGCCCGACCAATGCGGCGATAGGCGTCACCTCATCATGAACCACCGCGTCATCCAGCCCGCCGGTGCGCACAATCTGGCCATCCACCCGGTTATAAAAGCCGATGCTCAAGTGATGGTGCCGCAGCCGGGGATGCTCGGGGCGAGCCAGTTGCCGCACCTGAAAGTCGGTGATAACCCCGGATTCGTCCACGGATAGCTGCGGAATCAGCGTATTCATGCCCGCGCTCTCCAACCAATCCGCCGCGAAACCGCCGAGGTCGCTACCCGAAGCCTGCTGTAGCGCGGCAATGAGGTCAGCGAACGTCGCATTCTGCCAGCCGTGCGCCTCCAGATAGGCGTGTACCCCCGTCAAAAACTGCTGCTCGCCGACGTGTGCCACCAACTGCCGCAGCACCGAAGCCCCTTTGGCATACGTAATGCCGTCGAAACTCTGCTCCACCGTATCGAGGTCAACCATATCGGCGGCCACCGGGTGCGTTGTCGGCAGTTGGTCAGCGGTGAACGCCCACGTTTTGCGGCCCCCCGCGAACCCCACCCAGGGGTTGATGCCGCCGTACTGCGCCACAATCTGCTGTTGGCAGTAGTGGGAGGCCCACTCCGCGAAACTCTCGTTGAGCCACAGATCATCCCACCAGCGCATCGTCACCAAGTCTCCGAACCACATGTGCGCCAGTTCATGCAGAATGGTGTTGTCGCGGGCTTCGTACTGCGCCGCAGTCACCTTGGAGCGGAACAGATACTCATCGCGCAGCGTCACGCACCCGGCGTTCTCCATCGCCCCCATGTTGTACTCCGGCGCGAACACTTGGTCGTAGCTGTCGAACGGATACGGCACCCCGAACGCTGCTTCGTACACCGCAAAGCCGCGCGCAGTGGTTTCGCGTATCTTCGCAGAATCCAGATACGCCCGCATGGATTGGCGGCACACCAACGCCGCCGGGATTTCGCCTTTCACGCTGGCAACCGTGCCGGGTTCCACGTAGTAATCACCGGCCACCAAAGCGCTGAGATACGTAGCGATACGCCCGGTGGGCGCAAACCGCCAAACCGCCTGCTCGTCGGCAATCTCCGGTTCCGGGGCGCGCGAGTTAGAGATTACCTGCCAACCCACCGGCGCGATAACCGTCAACTGGAACGTAGCTTTCAAGTCTGGCTGCTCAAAGCAGGCGTACATACGGCGCGCATCGGCGGTCTCAAACTGGCTGTAAAGATAAATACGCTGGTCAGTCGGGTCTACGAACCGATGCAGCCCCTCCCCAGTGTGCGAGTAGCGGCACAACGCTGTAACGGTGAGCTCATGCGCCCCCGCGGTGACGTGCAGCGGCAACCGCGAGTTTTGGAAACTGTCCGGTGCCAACTCCACCCCATCCAAACTGGCCGCCAACACCCCATCCGCAATCAAATCAACCCAAGTATCACCCGTATCGTTAGCCGCAAACTGCACCGTGGAGGTGGAAACAAACTGTTCCGCGGCGTTAGCCCCTTCCGGCACGCCCCCCGTCAAATCCACCTTGACGGTATAACTGTCAGTGGCCAGCAGCGCCGCGCGCCCCTGCGCCTCGCTCCGAGTGATGTTAGCCGCATTCATTTTGTGCCCCCCTTTGTGGTTGTCATTGGCGTGTTGGCCGTCGGTTGCGCCGGTGTTTATGGGGCACCGACTCGTTAGTAGCGACAAATACGTCCAGACAGTTTTGATTAGCCGACACCTACACTACCGGTAACCCTAATTATCGACATGTTGCATTACCGGGAGTGGACTATTCCTAGTAGCGTGGTTGGTATGTCTCCAACAGTTACCTCGACAGATAATTCCGCTGGGTTGCGGCGGGAGTGGCAGGCGCTGGCCGACCGGATTGTGCAGGCGCAGGAGGAGTATTACGGGGCGGATGCGCCCACGCTTTCCGATGCTGAGTATGACCAGTTGCTGCGCGATTTGGTGGCGTTGGAGGAGGCGCATCCGGAACTGCGGGTGCCGGATTCGCCTACGCAGCGGGTGGGGGCAGCGCTTGCAGCGAACATGTTTGCGCCAGTGCAGCATCTGGAACAGATGTTCAGCCTTGACAACGTATTTTCGGAGGCTGAGTTGGGCGATTGGTTGACCCGTACCGAGCGCGTGTTGGGTTACGAGCCCAGTTACCTGTGCGAGTTGAAGATAGACGGGTTGGCGGTGGATTTGGTGTATCGCGCGGGGCGGTTGGTTTCTGCAGCCACCCGGGGGGACGGCCGGGTGGGGGAGGACATCACCGCGAACGTGCTCACCATCTCCAGTGTCCCGGCGCGATTACGGGGCGCGCGGGTGCCGGAATTGGTGGAGGTACGCGGTGAAGTATTTTTCCCAGTAGCGGCGTTTGCGGAGTTGAACGCCGGGTTGGTGGCAGCGGGTAAAGCCCCGTTCGCTAACCCGCGCAACGCCGCCGCCGGGTCGCTGCGGCAGAAAGACCCTAGTGTTACGGCATCGCGCCCGCTTGCCATGCTGATACACGGCATCGGTGCGCACAGCGAACTGGGCACAGCCACCCAGTCCGCGGCGTATGAACTGCTCTCCGGGTGGGGGTTGCCCACTTCGCCGCACTTCCGGGTGGTCAATGGGCGTGCGGCGGTGGATGAATACGTCGCTTGGGTGGGGGAGCATCGCCACAGCGTGGAGCACGAGTTGGACGGTGTGGTGGTGAAAGTGGACGCTTTGGCCGCTCACGATGTGCTGGGGGCGACGTCGCGCGCGCCGCGCTGGGCGATTGCGTATAAGTTCCCCCCCGAGGAAGTGAACACCAAGCTGCTCAACATCGCCGTGGGGGTGGGGCGCACTGGGCGTATCACTCCGTATGCGGTGATGGAACCGGTCAAAGTGGCCGGTTCCACGGTGGAGCGCGCCACGCTGCACAACGCCTACGAGGTGAAGCGCAAAGGGGTGCTCATCGGGGATGTGGTGGTGTTACGCAAAGCTGGCGATGTAATCCCCGAGGTGGTGGGGCCAGTGGTGGCGTTACGAGCGGGGCGCGAGAATGAGTTACGCGAGTTCGTCATGCCCACGCACTGTCCGGTCTGCGGGGCAGAACTACGCCCCGAAAAGGAATCTGACAAGGATATTCGTTGCCCCAACGCCAAAAGTTGCCCGGCGCAACTCATCGAGCGGGTGTTTGGGTTGGCGGCGCGGGGGGCGCTGGATATCGAAGCGTTGGGATACGAGGGCGCGTCGGCGTTGGTCAACTCCGGGGTGCTCACCACTGAGGCCGCGCTGTTCGAGTTGACCCCGGATGATTTGGCGCAAGTGATGGTACGCGAGCAGCCGTATTTTTGGACGAAAGGCAGCGAACGCGACCCCAGCAAACCCAAAGAGAACACTTTGACGCTGTTCCGCGAGTTGGAGAACGCCAAAACGCAACCGCTGTGGCGGGTGTTTAACGCCCTCTCCATCCGGCACGTCGGCCCGGTGGCGGCGCGCGCCCTCGCAGCCCGGTTCGGCTCTATGGATGCGGTGGCTACCGCTACCGTCGCTGAACTGGCCGAGACGGAGGGCGTAGGTCAGATAATCGCTGAAGCTATCGTGGAGTGGTTCAGCGTGGATTGGCACCGCGACATCGTGGAGCGTTGGCGTGCCGCTGGGGTACGTATGGCCGATGAGGTGGCTACGCACTCAGAACCCGCTGCGTTAGCTGGATTAACTATCGTAGTCACTGGGGCATTGAGCGGTTTCAGCCGCGACGAAGCGCAAGCGGCTATCATCGCCCAAGGCGGTAAAGCCGCCAGTTCAGTCTCCGCCAAAACCGACTACGTTGTGGTCGGTGAAAACCCCGGTTCCAAAGCCGATAAAGCCGCCGCCCTCAACCGCCCCATCCTGAATGAAGCAGAGTTCATACGCTTGCTAGCAGCCGGCCCCGACGCCCTTAAATCGCTAGTGCCATAATGGGCGTATAAGTGAAAGAATGGGGGTATGAGAGTACATATCGCTACCGACCATGCGGCGTTTGAGTTGAAAGAGTTTCTCGTCGGAGCCCTCACTGAGGCGGGTTACGAGGTCGTTGACCATGGGGCGCACACTTACGATACCGAGGACGATTACCCCGATACCTGCATCCCCTGCGCCGAAGCAGTGGCTGCTGAGGGAGCGCTCGGGGTGGTGTTAGGCGGTTCCGGCAACGGCGAACAGATCGCGGCTAACAAGGTGCCCGGCATTAGAGCCGCGCTCGCTAACGATGTGGAGTTGGCGAAACTGGCGCGCGAACACAACGATGCCAACGTCATCTCTATCGGCGGCCGTTTCACCAC
>JAITED010000170.1 GCA_031282235.1 Propionibacteriaceae bacterium
GTGGTTGGCGTAGTGGGAGGAGGTGTGGTTGGCGTATTGGGCTTAGGATCGGGAGCGGGAGATTCAGACGTCGGTGGAGTGGGAGTTTCTGGGGTGGGGGTGGTGGGGTTAAGCAGAATGACACCGTTCTGCGGGTCGATACGACCCTGCTCGAACACTAGCTCGGTGAGGTTTCCACCCGAGATAGTCGAACCCACTGGAGCCCCCAGACTGGCACGCGCCGCATGGGAGCGGCGGTACGTATCCCAGATGCTGCCGTAAATCGCTTGAGCACCGTAGGCTGCAGTCCAAACGATGATGCCCTTGTTGAACACCACCATGCGGGAACCGGAGATGGGGCCGGTGTCCTCGCCGCCGACCGGCACGCCCAAACGTTCAGCGTATACGGAACTGGAGTAGTAAAGATTGCCGATAGTACCGGCCACCGACACCGCTTGGTTGATGGTCACCGGGTCGGCACTGCGCAGGTCATAGCGGTATAGGTCGAAGTCAACCATGATATCTATCACTGAGGCCGCATAACTGGGGCTGGTGGCGTACCCAGCGGCGGCCACCGCCCGCGCAAAATCGTCAGAGGTGCTGGTCTTGAAAGCGTCAGCGTAACGGTCATTCACCCTAAGGAAACGGCCATGATCCATGAAAGAGTCGTATACGCTCCCGTAGGTGCGGAAACCGGCGTTCACGCTCACATACCCGCCATTTACGTATTCAGAGGTGCTTAGATTCCAGCAACCATCCTGATACGGGCTGAGCACACTGATGCACTTGATTCCGAAGTAGTTGAAGCCGATAGTGTTGAGAGTGGAGCGACCCCAGCCAGTTTCCAAAATCGCCTGTGCGATGCTCACCGACGCTGGCACGCCGTATTCGCGCTCCTCAGCTTGTGCGAAAGGCACCACGGACTGCACGAACCGCCCGGTGCGGCTGTTCTCCATACCCTCTGAACGGGCAGGCAGCAGTGTCGCGGGCTCTCCGATTGAAGCCATGGTAGGGGATAGAGCCAGTAGGCAGGCCAAAATTAAGGCCGCCGCGGTCGAATATCTGCGCATATATTCCTCCACAGTGATTTGCTTGTCATTCCATCTTGCCGGTTGATACGGTTCACGTCTAAACCAAATGCGCCAACTCTCAACGTAAGGATTAGGTATTACGGCGGGTAGAATCGCAACTGCACCGACTACAGTTTTCGTAAGCTAGCAGCAGATGGGAGGCGGCATGACACTCACTGATGAGGAACGGCGACTGCTTGACGTATTAGAGGCTTCCCTCAAGGCTGATGACCCCAAATTGGCGCACGACCTAGACGCCGCTGAGCAGGGGAAACGCCCCACAATGGGGCGTTTAATCGCCGCAGGAGTTGCGGTGTTGCTTGGAGTGTTGCTGCTGGTGCTGGGGATGAGTTTCGCATGGTGGCTTTGCGTGGTTGGCTTCATGGTGATGCTAGCCGGGGTCACTTTCGCGTTACTCAAATAAGCAAATAATTAAAGGGAGCCGTTATGCCATCCGTATTCTCGCGCATCATCGCCGGTAGTATCCCCGGTCGTTTCGTGTGGGCAGACGAGAGTTGCGTGGCGTTCGCCACCATCGCGCCCATCACACCTGGGCATATGTTGGTGGTTCCTCGCCTAGAAGTGCCGCAGTTCACCGCCGCCGCTGATGACCTGTTGGCGCGGCTGATGAGTGTCGCCAAAGCGGTGGGGCGCGCCTGCGAACTGGCGTTTGATGCCCCGCGGGCGGCACTGCTGATCGCTGGTTTCGAGATTGACCACCTGCATCTGCATGTCCTGCCCGCCTGGGGTGAGGCCGAATTGACGTTTGAGAACGCTAAACCTGCCAGCGATGCCGAGTTGGATACGGCCTGTGAGCAGATACGATCCGCGCTCATAGAGTTAGGCTACGGCGCGCAAGTGCCCGCCGATATGTACCACATCTAAGCCCCTTTCTTTCCGCGTCCCTCTCTCCGTCGTGCTGCGCGCAGTGTGATGGGGGGAGGGACGTACTGGTTTTTGATTCGGTTTTAAAAACATGGCTAAAAAGTCGGTGTTTCGTATCCGAAAAAGGCGGTTTTGGGGAGTGTTGTGGTGTAGTGTGGAGTTGTTGGGAGCGTTCCAATACAAATACTGCGCAAAACAACGGTTCCAGAAAGGAGGGTGACGCATGTTTCTAGGCACGTTCGCCCTCAAACTGGACGAAAAGGGACGCTTCTTTCTGCCGCCAAAGTTCCGCGATGCGTTCAAGGACGGGCTGGTAGTCACCCGGAGTCAAGACCGTTGCTTGTCGGTCTTTACTACGGAAGCGTTCGAGGCGCGCGCCAAAGAGGCGCTCTCCGCCGCCGATACCAGGGCTGCCGCACGTAGTTATCAACGGATGCTCGCCTCTGGAGCCAGTGACGACGTACCGGACAAGCAGGGTCGGGTTAGTATCCCCCAAATCCTGCGTGACTACGCCGCACTGGAGCGCGACATCGTGGTGAGTGGGGCATTAGACCGCTTAGAGGTGTGGAACCCCGAGGCGTTCGACAGATATACAACAGAAAACGAACCGAACTTCGCAGAGCTTGACGCGGTGATTTTCACGACGGATTAAACCGTCGCGGAACAGATACCGAGTTTAAGCAGCGCAAGGAAAGTAGGGGGGTCGGGCAGTACTCGCTGCTGCTGGTTCCTCCCCGGATGGTACGGGAAAGCCCCGGCTTCCCTGGCTCCACTTCCCCGGTGCCAGGTGGCCTGCGGGGCTCCCGATTCGGGGAGGGCTCAGCAGCCGCGATTGCTGCCCGGCAGCACATAAAACGGATAAAGAATACGACCGATACGCAGTACCGGCATGTTGCTCAAGAGAGGAGGTGCAGGATGTCCCCGGCTTTAGCTACTGCTGCTGACGCTCACGTACTGCACACTCCAGTGCTCAGTGAGCGTATCGTGGCGTTGCTCTCCCCGGCGTTGACTAGCACCGCCGCAGTATTGGTTGATTGCACGCTCGGCATGGGGGGACATGCGGCGGCGCTGCTGGAGGCCAACCCGCAAGCGGAACTCATCGGTATCGACCGGGATAGGTACGCTTTAGAGATCGCGGGCGCACATCTGGTGCGCTTCGGGGAACGAGTCCGGCTGGTGCAAGCCGGTTTTGCCGAGTTAAATGCGGTGCTAGCGGAGTTGCGTATCCCGCAAGTGGCGGCAATCCTTGCTGACTTGGGGTTATCGTCGCTACAAATCGACGACACCGCGCGCGGCTTCGCATACGCCACCACCTCCGACCTAGACATGCGTATGGACACCAGGCAAACCCTCACCGCTGCCCAGATTGTGAACACCTGGAGCGAGGATGAGTTGGCGCGCATCTTTACCGTATACGGCGAGGAGCGTTTTGCCCGCCGTATCGCTAAGGCTGTGGTCGCCGCCCGTCCGCTCACCGACAGCGCGGCGCTCGCTGCGGTGATACGGGCCGCACTCCCAGCGGCGATACGCTACGGCGCGGACACCGGGCATCCGGCGAAACGGGTGGCACAGGCGCTGCGTATCGCAGTGAACGATGAATTGGGGCAACTCACCAACTTGCTGCCCAGCGCGCTGGCGCGGCTACAAGTGGGGGGACGCCTAGCGGTGCTGTCGTATCACTCTTTAGAGGATCGCCTAGTGAAAAACGCTTTCGCGGCGGCCAGCGCAGATACCGCCCCTGCCGGACTGCCACTGGTGCCCGAGCAGTATCAGGCGCGGTTCATCACCCTTACCAAAGGGGCGGAGCGCCCCGACGCGACGGAATCAGAGCTTAACCCGCGCGCGAAATCAGCGCGGCTGCGAGCCGTACAACGAATCAAGGAGGCATGAATGAGTGCGCTATTAGCCCCGGTGGTGTCTGAGACCGCTGGCTCCGGTCCGCTGAGTTTGCGTCCGATGGCGGCCCCGAATCCGGGTTTGCGGCAACTGCCGCTGCTGGTGTTGGTTTCGCTGCTGTTCATCGGCGGCATGGGCGGGTTGCTCGTCTTGAACATCAACATTCAGGATCTCTCGTTTGAGTATCGGGCGCTGCAGGCCACCGCCCAGACCTTGAGCAATCAGGAGGCGGGGTTGCGGGTGGCGGTAAACGCGGAGCGCTCGCCCGTCAATTTGGCACAGCGCGCCAGTGCGTTGGGGATGGTGCCCTACCCTAACCCGGCAGTGATCCGGCTAGCCGATGGCAGCGTCAGCGGCGAGTTGAAACCTGCGGTAGGCGGCACGCTGACCAACCAGATTTGGAACGGACAACTGCCCGCCCCGAAATTGCCGCTGCCGGAAGTAGTGCCGTCGCCGAAAGCTAACGTTTCACCGACCCAGACGGACAGTACTGACTCAGCGGAAGCGGGTACGGATACGGATACGAGCGCGGAGTCAACAGCCGCCGTATCCGATGCTGGCGAGGGCAGTGAAACCGAAGCCACTGCGGACAACGAAACAGAAGCGGGTGAATGATGAGTCAACAACCTATCGCGGCATCGCGCGCACTCACCATG
>JAITED010000184.1 GCA_031282235.1 Propionibacteriaceae bacterium
CACCCTTCATGCTGCGCGCAGCATGACTCCTTTGAAGCCCCCTGCTCGAAGGGGTGGCAGGCGCAGCCTGACGGGGGTTACCTCCCCGCGCCACTCACCAACAACCCCCGCCGACTAACGTCGGCACCCCCTTTGAAAAGGGGGCATCATTTGTAGCCCCCTGCTCGAAGGGGGTGGCAGGCGCAGCCTGACGGGGGTTACCTCCCCGCGCCACTCACTAACAACCCCCGCCGACTTACGTCGGCACCCCCTTCGCGGGAAGGGGGCTAATGCGGAAACGATACGAGAAAGCCACCTAAGACAATACGTATGTCCTAGGTGGCTTTTCTCGTATGTGAGGTTTACGCCTCGGCGGCGGCACCTTCGGGGGTCTCGCCATCGGCGGCGGCGATAGCCTCCTCGATGACTGCAACAGCTTCCGTATCGGCTTCCGGCTCGGCGGCTTCCGTAACGTCCTCCGGCTCGGACACTACCGGAGCGGTTTTCTCCGGCGCAGTGGCGCTAGCTTTGGTGCTAGGGCGGGCAGTTTTCTTCGGCTTCGCGTTGAGCGCTTCGGTGACAATCTCAATAATCGCCATCGGAGCGCCATCACCTTTGCGCTGCCCGGTCTTGGTAATCCGGGTGTAGCCACCGTCCCGCCCAGCGAGCGCCGGGGCGATTTCGGTGAACAGCACATGCAGCACACCCTTGTCAGTGATGGTTTTCGCCACCAGACGCCGGGCGGCTAAATCGCCGCGCTTGGCTTTGGTGATGAGGTGCTCCGCGATGGGGCGTACCCGCTTGGCTCGGGTTTCGGTTGTGGTTATCTTGCCATGCTCAAAGAGTTGGCTGGCAAGGTTCGCCATAATAATCCGCTCGTGCGACGGGCTGCCACCGATGCGTGGCCCTTTAGTTGGCTTAGGCATTTCTTACTTCCTGGTTGTGTGTATGCGGGTTTGGTCGCGGTTGTTAAGCCTCAACAAGACCTATCGGGTCAAAACCGGGAACGCCATCTTTCAAGGTGTACCCATGTTCTGCAAGCCTCGATTTCACCTCGTCAATCGACTTATCGCCGAAGTTTCGGATGTCTTTCAGATCCTGTTCGCTGCGGCTGATGAGGTCACCGATGGTGTGGATGCCCTCACGCTTTAAGCAGTTGTAGGAACGCACCGTCAGCTTCAACCGTTCGATGGGAGCCACAAAGTCAGCGGAGAGTTGGTCATCCACCGCCACGGTGCCAATCTCGACACCCTCGGCTTCCAAGTTCAACTCGCGCGCCAAACCGAACAGCTCAGTGAGCGTTTTGCCAGCTGAGGCTACCGCGTCGCGCGGCGTAATCGACGGTTTGGTTTCCACATCTAGGATGAGGCGGTCAAAGTCCGTGCGGGACTCAAACCGGGTGGCCTCCACCTTGTAGGTGACTTTCAGCACCGGAGAGTAAATCGAATCAATCGCAATCCAACCGATAGCCGCGTCGGCGTCGTCGTTCTGCACGCTCGATACGTAACCGCGACCGCGTTCCACTAGCAACTCCATCTCCAACGTGCCCTCATTGGTGAGGGTGGCGATGTGCAGCTCGGGGTTGAAAATCTCCACATCGGAGGGTGCCTGAATATCGGCGGCGGTGACGGCACCAGCCCCGGACTTGCGTAGGTGCATGGATACCGGCATATCAGCTTCAGAGCTTAAGACCAGTTGCTTGATGCTTAGGATGATTTCAGTGACATCCTCTACCACGCCGGGGAGGGTGGAGAACTCGTGTTGTACTCCCTCAATCCGAATGGCCGTAACGGCTGCGCCCGGAATGGACGACAGCAGCGTGCGGCGCAACGAGTTCCCGAGGGTGTAGCCGAAACCGGGCTCCAACGGGTTGATGATGAACCTAGAGCGCAAGGGGCTTACAACCTCTTCCCTCAGGTCTGGACGCTGTGCAATCAGCATATTTGTTTCCTTTCCACCCCGACCGCTATCTGACGAGGCGATTTAGTGGTTCCAAGCGGGAGCTTGGCACCATGTTTTTGCTGTGGCTTTAACCCCGTTTACTTGGAGTAAAGCTCGACGATGGCTTGCTCGTTCACGTCGATTACGATCTGTTCGCGAATCGGCAGTTGGTGAACGAAGATACGCATCCGAGAGGGGCGAGCAGTGAGCCAGCCGGGGATGGTGTCCTCTTTCCACGTCTCCCGCGCCAGCACGAACGGTACGGCGTTGAGGCTTTTCTCCCTAACGTCAACGATGTCCAGCGGGGTGACTCGGTAGCTGGGGATGTTCACTTTCTTGCCGTTGACTAGGAAGTGACCATGCGTGACCAGTTGGCGCGCCTGACGGCGGGTTTGCGCAAAACCAGCACGATAAACCACGTTGTCAAGACGGGTTTCCAGCAACTGCAACAGCATGTCACCGGTTTTGCCGCTCATACGGGAAGCCTCCTCGTAATAGTTACGGAACTGCTTCTCCAGCACGCCGTAAGCAAAACGAGCCTTCTGCTTCTCTTTCATCTGCAGCGAGTACTCGCTGTCTTTTGTGCGTCCGCGGCCATGCACGCCCGGTGGGTAGGAACGACGGGCGTAAGCCTTGTCGTTGCCCACCAAATCGGTGCCGTAACGGCGGGACTTTTTAGTGATGGGGCCAGTGTAACGGGCCATGTTCGATTAGTCCTCTCAAGTTCTCTTTAGTGGGTTTACTAGACGCGGCGACGCTTCGGAGGGCGGCAACCGTTGTGTGGCATCGGCGTGATGTCGGAGATGGTGCCGACCTCAAGCCCAGCTGACGTCAAGGAACGGATTGCCGTTTCCCGACCGGAGCCTGGCCCTTTGACTAGCACATCTACCCGCTTCATACCGTGCTCAATCGCGCGGCGCGCAGCAGCCTCAGCGGCCATCTGCGCAGCGAACGGGGTAGATTTACGCGAACCCTTGAACCCGACCGTACCAGCCGAAGCCCATGAGATTACCGCACCCGTGGGGTCAGTAATCGAGATGATGGTGTTGTTGAACGTACTCTTGATATGGGCCTGACCCACAATCACGTTCTTCTTCTCTTTGCGGCGCACCTTGGTCTTAGCCTGGGCGCCTTTACGAGTGGCAGTAGCCATAAGTCTTTAACTCTCCTGGAAGTTTGCTTTTCTCAAGTGGTGAAAACCGTATCTCGCCTTGCCTTTTACGGCAAAGCCCAAAGATTAGCGGGCTTTCTTCTTTCCGGCAACGGTCTGCTTCTTGCCCTTGCGGGTGCGGGCGTTGGTGCGAGTACGCTGTCCGCGCACCGGCAACCCGGCGCGATGCCGCCGCCCTTGATAGGTGCCAATCTCAATCTTGGAGCGAATATCAGCAGCCACTTGGCGGCGCAGATCGCCCTCTAGGCCGCGCTCTGCCATGCCGTCGGAACGCAGCGTGCCAGCACGATAGTTCTCGTCGATAAAGTCGCGGATTTTCACAAGGTCAGCATCGCTGATGTCTTTGATGCGGATGTCACCACTGACGCCAGTGGCTTCCAGAATCTTTTTGGCACGGGTTTTTCCAATCCCGTACACGTAGGTAAGTGCGATTTCTAGCCGCTTTTCGCGCGGCAAATCCACACCCTCTAGGCGTGCCATAAAGGCCCCTTTCGGTTTAACGTATGCGAAAGTGTTGGCGTGTGGCGCCCCGTGGTTCCCCCAATGTTTCTTGGGGGCGGGCTCGGGCTTTCGCTCCCGAGGTGTCTAAAACACTTTGCAGTGTTATCAGACTTGCGCGTTTCGCTCTAGGTTTACCGTGAGCGGTGGCGCAGTGTGCCAGCACGTTGTTTTTTGGTTTTGCCTGAGTCATCCCAGACTTTTCGTTATGTGTCGTCAGCGCTGGAGGCCAGAGCTTTCGAGTTGTCTCTCGCGGGGTTCACCCCCGCAGGGCTATGTACTTGTCAAGAAATAGTTGGGTTTACTGCTTAACCTTGACGCTGTTTGTGGCGCGGGTTGATGCAGATCACCCGGACAACCCCACGGCGACGAATCACCTTGCAGTTGTCACAAATCTTCTTGACGCTCGGCTGAACTTTCATTCGAGTGTCTCCTTGGATTTATTTGTGGCGGTAGACAATACGACCCCGGGTGAGGTCATACGGCGAGAGTTCCAGCACCACCCGATCCTGCGGCAGGATACGGATGTAGTGTTGCCGCATTTTGCCACTGATGATGGCAAGCACGCGGTGGCCGTTCTCCAACTCAACCCGAAACATCGCGTTGGGTAGAGCTTCTACGACCACACCCTCCAGTTCGAGGGTGCCCTCTTTTTTCGCCATAAACTCCCGTACTTCTCGTATTCTCTAGTTACCCAGTACACGCCGTATCCGGAGTGCACCTGTCGCCGTGCCGTTACGTTCGTATCTGCTCGCACGCGCACAACAACAGCAGCCCTGGTAGGCCGCCCAAATATGCTATCCGGTATGAGTGCCGCACCCCAAATCGGCGGGCACCGAAAACCCTAGACCCAGCGCACATCAGCGCCCAGATTACGGCGCAATGTGACAGATTTTCGTATTATCTGGCAAAAGTGCCTTGGAGTCTGAGAAACTAGTTTAGTGGCATCCCCGATTGAAACTGCCGCCACGACCTTAGACGGTCTCGCCTTGCGAGGCATGACCAAGCGCTTTGGTTCGTTGGTCGCAAATGACCATATTGATTTAGACATCCTGCCCGGACGCATACACTGCTTGCTGGGTGAGAATGGAGCCGGTAAATCAACGCTGATGAACGTGCTCTACGGTCTACACAAAGCTGACGAGGGCGCGGTGTACATCGACGGCGTGGAACAGCATTTCCGTGACTCACGGGATGCTATCAACGCTGGCATCGGCATGGTACACCAGCACTTCATGCTGATTGACGTATTCACCGTCGCGGAGAACATCGTGCTGGGGCGCGAGCCGGGCAAGCTCGGCGTGTTGGACACCAACAGCGCCCGCAAGCAGGTACGAGAACTCTCCGAGCGCTACCACCTAGATGTTGACCCAGATGCGGTCGTCGAGGATCTACCGGTGGGCGTGCAGCAGCGCGTAGAGATTCTAAAGGCGCTCTGCAACGACGCAAAGTACCTCATCTTCGACGAGCCCACCGCAGTGCTCACCCCGCAGGAAACCGACGAACTGATGGAGATTATGCGGGCGTTGCGCGACGAGGGGCACGCCATCGTGTTCATCACCCACAAGCTGCATGAGGTACGCGCTGTCGCCGACGACATCACCGTGATTCGCCGCGGTCGCGTGGTGGGGCAAGCCACGCAAGATATGGGCGAGGCCGAGCTGGCGGAGATGATGGTGGGGCGCTCTGTCAGCCTGCGCGTTGCGAAAGCCCCCGCCGCCCCCGAGGAGATACGCCTAGCGGTCAACGATTTGCGGGTCTCCGACCCCACCGGCGCAGTGGTGGTGAACGGGGTCAGCTTTGAGGTGCGCTCCGGCGAGATTCTGTGCGTCGCCGGGGTGCAGGGCAACGGCCAGACTGAACTAGCAGCCGCGCTGCTGGGGCTCATCCCGATTTTGGGCGGCACCATAAAACTCGGTGACAAGGACACCACGAACTCCAACGTGCTGACCACGCTGCGCTCCGGGATGGGATACGTGCCTGAGGATAGGCAGCGCGACGGCATGATTTTGGGGCTCACCATCGCAGAGAATCTGGCGCTAGACCAGATAGACAACTACGCCACCTTTGGGCGGTTGGATTTAGCCGCGCTGGAGCGTAACGGTGTTGATTTGGCTGCCGAGTTCGACATTCG
>JAITED010000205.1 GCA_031282235.1 Propionibacteriaceae bacterium
GGGGAGAGTTGCAGACAGACACGGAACGGATACGGGACAGATACGGGTGAATACGGCAAGGGCGTTGTGAAGAACTGGGACGGGCACGTAGCGAAATACGAAAACGAGAATACGGAACGAGTAAGAAAATACGGAAAGGACGGCGATGGAAGAATCGGCAGATAGGCCGCTGTTGACAGGGGCAGAAGCGCTGGTACGGTCGTTGGAGTGCGCGGGAGTGGAGGTCATCTTTGGGATTCCGGGAGGAGCCATCCTTCCGGTGTACGACCCGCTGTTTGATTCTCGTATCCGCCATATTTTGGTACGCCACGAGCAGGGCGCGGGGCACGCTGCGGAGGGCTACGCCACCACCAGCGGCAAAGTGGGGGTGTGCATGGCCACCTCAGGGCCTGGAGCCACCAACTTGGTCACCGCGCTGGGCGACGCTTACATGGATTCGGTGCCTATCGTCGCCATCACCGGGCAGGTGTCCAGCCATTCGATTGGGACGGACGCTTTCCAAGAGGCCGACATCCGCGGCATCACGTTCCCCATCACCAAGCACAACTTCCTCATCACGCGCGCTGAGGACGTACCCACCGCCATCAAGCAGGCGTTTCATATCGCCGCCACGGGACGCCCCGGCCCGGTGTTGGTAGACATCACTAAAGACGCCATGAACTCGGTAGCCCCGTTCGAGTGGCCTAAGACGGTCGATTTGCCGGGCTATAAACCCACTACTCGTCCCCACATTCGGCAGGTACGCGAAGCCGCCAAAATGATTGAGGCGGCGCGCCGTCCGGTGCTGTACATCGGCGGCGGCGTAATCAAAGCCGACGCCGCCGCAGAACTGGCCGAGTTTGTCTCCATCACCGGCATCCCCGTGGCCACTACGTTGATGGCGCAAGGGGCGCTGCCATCCAGTCATCCCTTGTCACTCGGGATGCCGGGGATGCACGGCACGGTGGCGGCGGTGGGGGCGTTGCAGCGCGCCGACCTGCTCATCGCCATTGGCACCCGCTTCGACGACCGGGTCACCGGGAAGCTGGACTCTTTCGCCCCCAACGCGCAGGTGATTCACGCCGATATTGACCCGGCAGAGATTGGCAAAAACCGGCGCGCCGATTTGCCCATCGTCGGTGACGCAAAAGCGGTGCTATCTGACCTAGTAAAAAACGTTGACGCTATGAAAATACGCGACCTGACCGGCTGGCGGGCGTATCTTGATGGTCTGAAACGGCGGTATCCGGTGAGTTGGGGGGAAGCAGCCGACGGCAAACTCTGTCCGCAAGAGGTGATAAAACGCCTCGGCGAACTGGTCGGCCCCGATGCCATCTACGTCACCGGCGTTGGGCAGCATCAGATGTGGGCGACCCATTTCCTGCCGCATGAGCGGGCGGGGCAGTGGGCCAGTTCCGGCGGGGCGGGCACTATGGGTTACTGCGTGCCCGCTGCGATGGGCGCCAAGGTCGCCAACCCCGACAAAGTGGTGTGGGGCGTTGATGGTGACGGCAGCTTCCAGATGACCAATCAGGAGTTGGTGACCTGCGCTATTGAGGGCATCCCCATCAAAATTGCGGTCATCAACAACAACGTATTGGGCATGGTACGCCAGTGGCAAACCCTGTTTTACAACCAGCGTTACTCCAATACCAACCTGCACACCGATTGGGTGCCGGATTTTCCGAAGCTCGCTGAGGCGCTGGGGTGCGTCGGCATCCGGGTCACTAAAGAGGATGAGGTGGATGCCGCTATCGAGCGCGCCATGAGCATAAATGACCGTCCTGTGGTGGTTGAGTTTCGGGTGGAGACGGACGCGATGGTGTGGCCGATGGTGGCTGCGGGCACCTCAAATGATGAAATCAAAATCGCCCGTGACCTGGCTCCGGAGTGGGAGGAGGAGACATGGTGACGTATAACAGCTTGTCACGCGCTCATTATACGGTGGGTGCGGTTACGCAGCGAAAGAATACGCAACCTAGAGAGGAGAGCATACGATGAACAGCTACACCCTATCGGTGCTGGTATCGAACCGCCCTGGCGTGTTGGCGCGCGTCGCCGGACTGTTCAGCCGTCGCGGGTTCAACATCGACTCTTTGACGGTGGGGCCGACCCTAGACCCAGATGTGTCGCGCATGACGGTACGAGCGAACGTCGAATCGCTGACGGCGCTGGAACAGATTGTGAAACAGCTCAACAAATTGATTGAAGTTTATAAAATCATCGAGCTGGAGCCGGGAGCCGTAGACCGCGAACTGGTGCTTGTCAAGGTGTACTGCCCCGAACAGCGCCGCTCCGAAGTGATTGACGTAATCCGCCTTTTCCGCGCGCACGCCGTAGATGTGGGGGCCGAATCCATCACCATCGAAATCACCGGCTCTGCCGATAAAATACGAGCGCTAGTCGGCTTGCTGCAACCGTATGGCATCATCGAACTAGCCACCAGCGGCCACGTAGCGCTAGCCCGAGGTGCGAAATCCATCAACGAAAAAAAGCGTCCGGCATTGGCTAAACGTTGACCTCCGTCTGCGTTCTATTGTCGGAATAAAGGAATAAAAAGCAGTACGGTTCCGTCCGAGCGAACCATACCGCACCAGATAACCTAAATAAGGAGAAAAACACATGGCAGTCATGTTTTATGACGATGACGCGAATCTTTCCATCATCCAGCAGCGCAAAGTCGCAGTCATCGGATACGGTTCGCAGGGGCACGCCCACGCCCTGAACCTGCGCGATTCCGGCGTTGATGTGCGGGTCGGGTTACAGCCCGGCTCCAAGTCAATAGCCAAAGCCACCGCGGAGGGGTTGCGCGTACTCACGCCACGCGAGGCCGCCGCCGAAGCCGACTTGATTATGATTGTCGCGCCTGACCAGGTGCAACGCATCCTATACGCGAACGAAATCGCCCCCGAGCTTAAATCCGGTGACGCGCTGTTTTTCGCGCACGGTTTCAACATCCGTTTCGGCTACATCCAACCGCCCGCGGGCGTGGACGTATGCATGGTTGCCCCGAAAGGCCCCGGCCATCTGGTGCGCCGCGAGTACGCAGACGGGCGCGGCGTGCCGATGTTATGCGCCGTCGAGGTGGATGCCACCGGCAACGCTTGGCCGCTCACTTTGGCGTATGCGAAAGCTATCGGGGGCTTGCGCGCTGGAGGCTTAAAGACCACGTTCACGGAAGAAACCGAAACTGACCTGTTCGGCGAGCAGGCGGTGCTATGTGGCGGCATCTCCAACCTGATGCGGGTGGGTTGGGAAACCCTAGTCGAGGCGGGTTATCAGCCCGAAAGTGCCTACTTCGAGTGCGTACATGAGATGAAACTCATCGTTGACCTCATCTACGAAGGTGGCATCATGAAGCAGCGTTGGTCGGTCTCCGACACCGCCGAGTACGGCGATTACGTGAGCGGCCCCCGGGTGATTGACGACCACGTGCGCGAAACCATGCGCGCGACTCTGCGTGACATTCAAGACGGTTCTTTTGCGGCGCGTTTCATCGCTGACCAAGACGCGGGCGCCCCAGAGTTCAAGCGGTTACGCGCTGAAGCTGAGCAGCATCCGATTGAAACCACCGGTAAAGAACTGCGCAAGTTGATGAGTTTTATACGCAACCCAGACGACGATTATACGGATGGCACCTCAGCCCGTTGATTTTTGGTTTACCCCCTCCCCAAGTCTCCACTAGGGGAGGGGGCAAACTAGACACACAGCAGGAAAACAAAAACCCGATAGCTGGTATTCCTCTCATAATCCTTTTCCTAAAGCCCTTCTGCCTAATCAGCTGGTCGGGCCTGGTTTAGGGGTGCGATGTTTGGAGTGGGTTACGTGGTCATTGTTTACGTCATGCTGCGCGGAGTGAGCGTAGCGAACGCAATAGCAGCAGGCGTCCAACTGCTGCCCGAAAACCTTAAGAAACTACATACCTGACACCGGGGTAGTTAAG
>JAITED010000015.1 GCA_031282235.1 Propionibacteriaceae bacterium
GGGGAGAGCGCGTTGTGAAGTGTTAAAAACCGCTCCTCGGCAGCGAGTAGCGCCACCACCGAAACTACAGCCCCACCGGCTAGGACGCTCAGCATCGCCGTCCGCAACACCTGCGGCAGGGCGCGTATCCAGACGGGGGCGCGCAACCAGCCTGACAGTAACGTTGGGCGCCACCGGCAGGCTCTACCCACCCCCGTTACCCCGCTTACTAGCGCTAATAACGCTGCTCCTGCGAGACCTCGCCACGACAACGACCCCATTAGCGCTACATCAACCCCCGCCACTAAAACCAGATACGCCACCACGTATACCGCGCTCAGTCGGGCTACCTCCTTGTTGCGGCGTTCCTCGCCCGGCAACTCTGCCAACGCATGTCGCGTGGCCAACTCTGACAGCGCACTACCTGCCCAAGCCCATAACAATGACAGCCCCAGCGGTGCGATAGAGATGGTCTGCGCGGCGATAGTGACCGGGGTGCCATGCCCCAACAACCACAGTTTGGCGGCCAGCCGCACCGGTTCAACGATGCTCATCTCTGGCACACTGAGCCAGCCCAGCATGGTCGCCGCCAGTACACTCACCCACCCGGCAACCGCGGTGAGCCCGGCGGCCAACACCAGCATCACCGGCCACGGAAACCAGACGCTCCACTCCGCAGCAGCCCGTGACCCCGTATTCACACCAGCCTTAGTACGCCTGGTTGCTCCAGGTGTTGCCTGTTTACGAAACCTCATCCGAACGTATTCCCTATCGCAGCGGCACTATCTTCGATGACATTCTAGCTTCCGCATCTTAAGATCTTCGTCGTCTCCATTTTCGCAGCCGCACCCACCAAGCTGTTTTTACTGCCGTTTTGCCACCTTTATCACCTTTATCACCTTTGATTCGAGGTGGCGGGAGGAGGGGTGTCCTCAATACCCAGCCAGACGGCGACGGCCTCACCGCGGCTACCGACCCCCATCTTGGTGTAGATGCTGAACAGGTGATTGCGTACTGTACGGGGCGAAATGCCTAGCCAAACAGCGATACGCTCGTTGGAGAGCCCGCGGCTCAGCCCCTGCATCACTTCACCTTCGCGGGTCGATAAACCGAACTGCTGTACTTTCTCGTCGCTGCTCACCGGCGGGGGGCGCAACAGGCTGGCGCTAGGGGGGATGGTGTTTACCACTGCGGATGACAGTATGAACCCGCCCTCCGTCGCCGTAATCAAAGCGGCCTCCAGCCCAGCGTCGGTTAGTTTACTGAACGTAAGATACCCCACAGCACCGGCGGACACTGCCTCTCGCATCACATCCTCGTCCTCGGAGTTTGTCAGCATCACTACGCGAACGCCGTTCATCCGCTTCAGGGCCGTCAAACCGTCCATACGAGGCATATGCACGTCAAGCAGAACCACATCGAACTGCTCGCGCGCTAAGGTTTCCAACGCCTCCAACCCATCCGCAGCTTCAACGATTTCGTCCACTAACTGCATCTGCGTAAGTTTGGCGCGCAAACCAGCGCGTACTACCGGGTTGTCATCCACGATCAATACTCTCATTCGATTACCAACCTTCTTTTCACAGGAAACCATGCCTCCACTAAAGTCCCGTTTCGCCCCGACGCTTCCGATGTCACTGTAATGCCACCACCTCGCGCCTCCACCTGTTCTTTCAAGCCGACTAACCCGAAATGCCCCGCTTGCTCCAACTCTCTCCAGTCAAACCGCTTCATCCCGATGCCATCGTCGCCTACGGAGACCACAACATTAGAACCATCCAAAAACACTGACACTTCTGCTCGGGTCGCATGAGCGTGCTGGTCAACGTTCTCCAGCAATTCGGTTATAGCACGCGTAATGCTCCCGTAACTGCCCGCCAGTTCGAACGAGACATCATCACTGATGTCTACCAACACGCTAAGTCTAGGATAGTGAGCAACAACAACAGCCACTTTACTAACTAAATCAACCGACTCTGTATCCAGACCCCCGCCGCTGCGCAGCTTGGTGGTTAGTCTACGCGAAGATTGCATCGCCTCGTTAACTCCAGCAGCCAAAAGCTGGGCGCGCTCCGTTAGCGGATTGTTACTCGCCTCCAGTTCAGATACCAAAGTTTCAGCGAGCAGTAGCGAACCATGCAAATCTTTCACTACTAAATCGTGCATGTCTTGCGCTAGCCGTAATCGTTCCTCAGAACGCCCTTGGTCAGTGGCCAAAACCACCAACCGACTCCAATACGAATAGTTGCGCTTCAATAATATGGCGGCCAGTGCACTGACGTGCGCGCTGGCCGCTACCAAACCCGCAGCGCCGAGAGACCCAGCAAACTCCGCAAACTTCACTTCCATACCGGATCCGACTCTGATTGCCAGCATCGCCGCCCCGGAGATAACCACCGCGCTCCACGCTACGACTAGAAAACCCTTTCTATTTACGAAACCGTGCAACACCATTACGTAACAGAAGTAGGGCAACGAGAGCCCCTGGAACTCCACCGTGACCGCGACACCGACCGCAGACATGACATCCAACAACAACACCGGCAGTGAGGTTACGTACATGAAACCGATCCGCCAGCCAAGAATCAACCCCGTGGCAGAACACAATAAACCCAAAATAGCGAACCATAGTTCAGGTTTTGGATAGGAGTTCTCGGTGAGACACACCAGCACAATCAGGGCGGCAGTCGCTATCCGAAGCAGTAAAACCACTCTGGCTAGCACAGACAGTATGCCCTCTGAGACATACGCCCCGAATAACCGGTTAAATATCACTCCAGTATTTTAATTGCTGGGCGCAAGGGGTGATACAAATGTCCGAAAGTACTACGGTCGTCACAAAAAGTACTATGGTTAGCGCGCATAACGCCCGCCGCTCCCCAAGTGAGCTGCTCCCCAACTTCACAGTTTCTCTAAGGGTGCGTACTGTACGGCGAGCCGTTTTATCCCCGCCGAACCGAAGTCAACGCTAACCCGCTGTTCCCCCGGTTTACCGGCCACTTCTACGACCTTG
>JAITED010000074.1 GCA_031282235.1 Propionibacteriaceae bacterium
ACCTCATAGACAAACCACTTTTCACAACTCGAAAGCCTGCCGCACCCCACCCAAAACGCGGGCATTTTCAAATGAGGCACAGGCACCCACCACGCGGGCACATTATATGAGTATCGTCGGATTCTATACCTATCTAAACTTAAAGTTAAGCTCACCTCGGCTCACCCCCAACACGCGGGCAATTTGACATGAGATACCTCGCGGAAACCTAAAGAAGCTGTTTGCATTGCAAACAACCCTGCGCTCGCTACGGATCATCTACTGCGGGACGATGGACACCAGTTTTGGCAGACGCACAATCACTTTGGCTATCGGGCGGTCATCTAGGGCGCGGATTACGGCGGGGTCGGCTAACGCTACCTCGGTGGCTTCGGCTTCCGTCAGCCCATCGGGCACCTCCAGCTTGGCGCGCACCTTGCCCTGCACCTGCACCACCATCACCACGGTTTCGTTGCCCAACAGGGCAGCATCCGGTTCCGGCCAGTGAGAGTTGGCGATGGACGGCGCATAGCCCAGCAGTTCCCACATCTCCTCAGCGACGTAGGGCGCTACCAGCGAAAGCGCTTGCGCTACAAACTGGGTGGCTTCCCTGACCGCCGGGTCGGCACCGGAGCGCGCATCGGCATCCAAAGTTTTACGGGTGGCGTTCACCAACTCCATGATGCGAGCGACGGCAACGTTGAAGCGCCCCATCGCCACCAGTTCAGTGATTGCTTTAATGGTGCGATGCGTAACGCGGCGCAACTCCAAATTGCCAGTGCTCACGTCGGCATCCGGGGCGCTGGTCACTTCGGTAGCTAACCGATAGGCGCGCTGCAAAAACTTTAGGCTGGATGCTGGCGATACGTCTGCCCAGTCGATGTCGTCCTCGGGAGGGCTGGCGAACACCATAGTGAGCCGTACTGCATCCACGCCATAAGCATCAATCTGGGTGCCCAAATCGACACCATTGCCCAGCGACTTGCTCATGGCTTTACCTTGGTTTATCACCTGGCCTTGGTTGAGGAGACGTTGCATCGGCTCGTTGAAATCTATCAACCCCAAATCGTGCAACACATGCGCAAAAAACCGCATGTAGAGCAGGTGCAAGATGGCGTGTTCCACACCGCCGACGTACTGGTCAACGGGCATCCAAGCGCGCACCTCAGCTGGGTTGAACGCTTGCGTATCATCGTTTGCGCTCAGATAGCGGTAGAAATACCACGACGAATCAACGAACGTATCCATCGTGTCCGTATCGCGCTCGGCGGGAGCGCCACAGTTTGGACAAGGCACGTTACGCCACGCAGCCGCTGCAGCGCCCGCCAGTGGGGACACCCCCTTGGGGGCTAAATCGTCGCCGCGCAGGTCGGGCAACTCCACCGGCAGTTGGTCATCGCCGACCAGCACCTCGCCACAGTTCGGGCAGTGGATGACCGGAATCGGGCACCCCCAGAACCGTTGTCTGGACAACAACCAGTCGCGCAGCCGATAGGTGATGGCTGCTGCCCCCGTATGTTGGGCTTCCAGCAGTTCGATGGCTTTCGCCACCCCCGACTTCTTATCAGCCAGCCCATCTAGCGGCCCGGAGTTGATGTAAACCCCATCGCCGGTGGTGGCAACGCCGGATTCGCGCGGGTCAACCTCGCCGGTGTCAATGACGGGACGCACCAAAATGCCGAACTTGCGGGCGAAATCTAGGTCGCGCTGGTCGTGCGCCGGGACGGCCATAATCGCACCCGTGCCGTACTCTGCCAATACATAATCGGCAGCCCACACCGGGATACGCTCCCCATTCACCGGGTTGATGGCATAAACGCCCAAGTCAACGCCGGTTTTCTCATGCTCTGTTGATTGGCGCTCAATCTCGCTGGACTGCTTCACCCGCTCCAGATACGCCTCAAACGCCGCCCGCGCCGAATCGGCGCAGATTGCGTCGGCCAGTTCGGAATCGGGGGCTACCACCATGAAAGTCGCGCCCCACAGCGTATCGGGGCGAGTGGTGAACACCGTCACCGGAGTGGCATGCCCCTCGATTACGAAATCGACGTGCGCCCCCACGCTGCGCCCAATCCAGTTGCGCTGCATCGCCAACACCCGCTCCGGCCACCCGGCTTCCAGCTGCTCCATGTCATCCAACAGCGCCTGCGCGTACTCCGTAATCTTGAAATACCACTGGCTGAGGCGGCGTTTCGTGACCGGGGTGTGGCAACGCTCACACAACCCTCCTACCACCTGCTCGTTTGCCAGCACCGTCTGGTCTTTAGGGCACCAGTTCACGAACGAGTTTTTGCGATACGCCAACCCACGCTTATAAAACTGGGCGAACAGCCACTGCGTCCACTTGTAGTAACCCACATCGGAGGTGTGCAGTTCCGTAGTCCAATCCAAGCTCAACCCGTAACGCTTGAAAGAGGTTTTCTGCGTCTCGATGTTGCCATACGTCCACTTCGCGGGATGCTCCCCCATCTTGATGGCGGCGTTCTCGGCGGGCAGGCCGAACGAATCCCAGCCGATGGGGTGCAGCACTTCGTAACCCTGCATCCGCCACAGCCGCGCCAGCACGTCCCCCATGGCGTAGGCCTCGGCGTGCCCCATGTGCAGGTCGCCAGAGGGATACGGGAACATGTCAAGAACGTAACGGCGCTCTTTAGTGCTGTTGCGGTCAGCCTGAAACGTAGCGTTACGCTCCCAAAACTGCTGCCACTTTACCTGTGCCGCTTCCACATCGTAGGTGCGAGGTTCATCCCCTCCAGTGCTGCCCACTGCCCACTCCCTTCTGCTTAACCAGATAATCTTAGCCCGTCAACCCATATGCTCTTGCTCCTTATCTGTTGTGCGCTTGGTTCTTTTATGTTGACCCCTGCTTCTTTGTCGTCAGTTGGTCTGCTCTAGGCGGCTATCGCGTAGCGTTCCCCCTCCGTAACGCCTAGTTGTGCCCGCAACCTCTCCCACGCCTCCGGCGGCGTGCAGTTCTCGGCAACACTGGCAGCTAACCGCAACAGTGGGTCGGTGCCGCCCAGCGCAAGCCCCCGCTCGACGGCACAAACCTGAAGCGTGCCTTCGCCCGCCAACCAAGCCGCTAGCGCACTAAGCCCCAACAACGGCTCAGCTTGGCGTTGCGATACTCGCGGCAACAGAGCGAGAAACACTTTGAGATACGCTGCCGCGTTTTCGCGTTGGAACCGTCGCCACACCCGCTTACGTATCTGTGGCTCATCCAAGCACACCACCAAAGTGGCGGCAGCGTTTTCATCCAAAGCCGCCGCATCGACCAATCCGATGTTGAGCAGGTCATCCGCTATCAGCTTTAAGTCAGCGTTCGTCGCCGTCAACCGTTTTTTAGCGGCAGCGCAGCTGCGAGCGAAAGCCCGCGCTGCCGCTGCCGAGGGGCCAGCTACCAATGCGGCCACCTGCTCCCGACTCCGGTTTACGTGGCTGTTATCCAACTGCGCCCAACGTGAGAGCGACGGGTCTAAACGGTGCCAAACCTGCTCGCCTGAGCGTCGGAATTGCTCATCTACTACGTGTAACGTATCAATCACCTGCGCTTGACCCAGCAGGGCTACTGCCCCGGCGTTCACCGTATCGGCAGTTTGGGGGTCATCGCAGTAACAGAGCACCAGATAGCGCCGCTGCTCATCCAACAGAGGCGTAAGCCGGGCGCGTAACGCTGGCCACGGTTCGGGTGGCAGATTGGCGCGCGCCGCCACCTCCACCTCGCCGGCACACTCCACGATTAGCACCAGCGAATCGTGCGGGACGAAGCCGAGCAGGTGCGGCACAGCGAAACAGGCATCGTGGGGGCCACGTATAGTGAGCCGGTTTGCTGGGGTAGCTGGGATAGCTGGGTTTGCTGGGTTAGCAGATTCTTGTTTCATGCCGCGTCTCTACACAGAAACGGCGCAAACCGGCCAACCACTTTTGCAATTGTGGAAAACTTAGGCGTTTTTTTACTCCGATTCCAAGGTTATCCACAGGATACGCTGGGTGCCGTGAGACCAGCTACGCCCTATCAGCCCGCTAAAATAGACAGGTCATGGGTGACCCTACAGTACGCAATCCCGGGCAGCGGTTTCGTAACCCCGCTGCCATGTCGCCGTCTGCGCCGACACCCGGAAGTCAGCTCCCAGCCACGCCGCTAGGCTCGCCTCCCGCCCCCAAACTGCAACGCTATCAAACGGGTAGCCGCCCCCTGATTGTGTTGGTGGTGGTGGCGCTGGTGGCCGTAATCGCCGGGCTCGTATACTTCGGCACCAGACCTGCAAAAAACGACCCCGACACCCCCTCGGGAACCCCCACCCCCTCGCAAACACACACGCCGCCCCCCGGCGGTTTAGGGGTGGAGTTCCAATCCTCCGCCGATAACGTATCCGGCTACTGGGAGATTTTGGGTTGGGAGTGGGACAGCAAAGGGGTGTCAGTCACCATGCGTATCACTTTAGACAAGGGCACCAGTATGCAGTTTGGGTGGTTCGCGCTGGACAACACCAACGCCGAGTATTGGTACCCGGACAAGAACCGTAGCACTATCGCCACTGGAACGGTACGCTACAAAACTCCCGCAACCGGCACCGTATATTTTGAAGTGCCCCGCGGCAAACTCACCGTATATCTATGCGACAGTTGGGGTCAACACCTCACCGGCCTAGTCGTGCCAGAGTAGCCCGCTACAGCAGTTCTAGTTCGGGGT
>JAITED010000097.1 GCA_031282235.1 Propionibacteriaceae bacterium
GCGAAATACACTGCCCCGATAGCGCCTCCACCGCCGCCGGTGAATCCGGGGTTGTTGCCGCGCGATAGTGACCGGCGGCTTCCCGACCAAGCCACGCCGGGCATGATTGGGGTGTTGGACAACGGTCGTATCGGCACTTTTGATTTGTTGATAACTCTGGTTGACCTCGCCGCGCGCGGCTATCTCACCATCTCCCCCACGCTAAACCCGCAGGAACACTCAAACGGCGAACACTGGGCGCTCACCCGCACCGCTAAACCCGCCACTGGGCTACGCACTTTTGAAGATGCCCTAGTCGCCGCAGTAGCACCCCCCGGCAACACCCGAACGCTTGACTCGTTGCTAGCGGATGATGCCACTATGGAGGCCGCTGCTGCCGCACTGCAACACGACGCGGATGCCACCGACTGGTTCACCCCGGTCGCAGAGAGCCAGTGGGGCAAAGTTGGCAGTGCCCTAGTGCTGTTGGGGTTGGCGCTGCTCGCTACCGGCATCATCATCGGGTTAAATACGCTGCCCATCCCCGGCATTGTGGGCGGCGCACTTATCACCGGCAGCGGGCTGCTCATCACCACACTTGCCAAAATGCAGCGCGACCACAGCACCACCGGGCGGGCAGCCCAAGAACAGTTATCGCGCTATCACGAATGGCTGCGCGGGTTGGGCGCGCACCAACTGCTCCCCGAGAACGCCTCCTTGATATTCAACGATTGCGTGGCGGCGGCGCTCGCTTTCGGCGACGCGGAACAGTTCGCCGCGCTGTACGCTCAGGCTTACGCCCGCGCTGCCGCTTGGGGCACCACTAGCACCCTCAACGTGGACTTCAGTTGGATGTTGGGGGCGACATCGCCCGCGCACGCCGTATCCGAAGCGTCTCACTTCGTGAGCAACGGCTTAACATCGGCCCGCCGTTACGGGCTGGAGTGAATCAGCGGACTACACTCTCATGAGTGAGTGAATATGGTAACGCCCTCGGGCTAGAGCCGCTGCATATCGGCAAAGTACGCGAACTATACGCTTGGGGCGATGATGCGCTACTGATGGTAGCCACGGATAGGGTTTCGGCGTTCGATTACGTATTGCCCTCCCTAATCCCAGACAAAGGCACGATTTTGACGCAACTCAGCCTGTGGTGGTTTGCGCAGATCGGCACGCTCACCCCCCACCACGTCGTCTCCACGGACGTGCCGGAGCCGGTGCGCGGGCGAGCCATCATCGCGGAAAAGCTGGAGATGGTGCCGGTGGAGTGTATCGCGCGCGGTTATCTCACCGGCACCGGCTGGGCTGAATACCAAACCAGCCGTACCGTCTGCGGCATCCCGCTACCCGCTGGCCTGCACAACGGGTCGAAACTGCCGGAGCCAATCTTCACCCCGTCCACGAAAGCCGCCCTCGGCATCCACGACGAAAACATCACATACGCCCAGATGCTCGACATCACCGGCGCGGAGTTGGGCGCGGCCATCCGCGACACCACCTTGGCGGTTTATGAATACGCAGAACGCATCGCTAGCGCCCGGGGCATCATCTTGGCCGACACCAAGTTTGAGTTCGGACGCCGCGCTGACGGCACCTTAGTACTCGCAGATGAGGTGCTCACCCCCGACTCGTCCCGCTTCTGGGACGCCGCTGACTACGCCAAAGGTCAACTAACCAGCTTCGATAAGCAGTATCTACGCAACTGGCTCACTGGGGAATCCGGTTGGGAGCAAGCCTCAGGAACCACGCCTCCACCACTGCCCCCCGAAGTTATCGCCGCCACCCGCGAACGCTACCTCAGCGCGTATCAACAGTTGACCGGTAAAACCCTAAACCCCTAACGCTCCAACAGCGCGGTGGCGATGGCGGCTATGCCCGCGCCGGAACCGGTGAAACCTAGACCGTCTGTGGTGGTGGCGGATACGGAGACGCGGGCACCGAGGGTGGCGCTGAGTACGGCTTCGGCTTCGGTGCGGCGGGGTGCCAACTTGGGAGTGTTACCGATTATTTGGACGGCAGCGTTGCTGACTTCCCAACCAGCATCGCGTATCAGCAAAGCCACTTTCGTAAGCAACAACAGCGAGTTGGCTCCCGCTAAAGCTGGGTCATCCGTGCCGAAAACCGCGCCCAAATCGCCCAGATTGGCAGCAGACAGCAGCGCATCGCAGAGGGCGTGGGTGGCCACATCGCCGTCGGAGTGCCCCAGCAAACCCGCAGGTTCCGCAGGCCAATCCAGCCCGGCTAAACGCAGCGGCACACCAGCCTGCAAGCGGTGCGTATCAAAACCGATACCGGTGGCGTACATCACACCTCCAGCATCGCGGAGACCATCACCAAATCGTGTGGCGTGGTAACTTTCATCGCGGACGGACTGCCCTCCACTAGCCGCACCGCGTAGCCCAGCCGTTCAACCAGCGTCGCATCGTCGGTGACTGCGGTGGAGTTAGCAAAGGCGGGGGCAGCATACGCCGCAGTGAGCACGTCGCGGCGGAACCCCTGCGGGGTCTGTACCGCCCGCAGGATGGAGCGATCCACCACGGTGGAACCGGACGCAGCGAGTTGGCGCACCGTATCGGTTACTGGAATCACGGGGACTACGGCCACGTCACCGTCTTGTACGGCGGCGATGACGCGCGCGACCACCTCCGGCGGCACCAGTGGCCGAGCGGCATCGTGCACTAGCACCACATCGGGGGGCGCGGCGGTGGCGTTCAAGGCAGCTAAAGCGTTGCGCACCGAATCTCCCCGGCTCGCTCCCCCGGCCACCACCCGTGCTGGCACCGGCTGGGACGCTAACACCTGAGTGAAATCTGCAATACGTTCCGCAGCTGCGGCTACCACCAGTTCGGTGACACCGCCTACGGTCAACGCCTCCACCGCCCACAGCAACAGCGGTTTACCGCCGACCCGCACCAACGCTTTGGGCGCACTCGCACGCAACCGAGTGCCAGAACCGGCTGCCACCACGATGGCAGCCACCCTATCGAGTGCCATGAAAACTCCGCGTATTACGCCGCTGGCTCAAACTCAAGCACTTCATCAAGCCGAGTCTGCGCCACCTCTTTGTCAATGTCCTCAGCGAGCGCCAACTCCGAAACCAGAATCTCGCGCGCTTTCACCAACATGCGCTTCTCACCAGCGGAAAGCCCTTTGCCGCGCTCCCGGCGCCACAGGTCACGCACCACTTCGGCAACTTTCAGCACGTTACCGGAGTGCAATTTCTCCAGATTGGCTTTGTAACGCCGCGACCAGTTGGCTGGTTCTTCAACATCTTGCAGTTGCAATACGTCGAATACGCGCCCCAGACCATCAGCGTCCACCACTTCGCGCACACCCACTAGGTCAAGATTCTCAGCGGGCACTCGCACCACCAAATCGGACTGACCCAGGATGCGCAACACCAAATAGAGCTTATCCTCGCCTTTGATAGCGCGGGTTTCTAGCTCCTCAATGACGGCGGCACCATGATTTGGATAGACAACTGTTTCCCCTACTGTGAAACTCATGTGACCCCCAAAAATCGCCGGACTACTCAGTTTACCACAAAGCCCGTTATTTGCATTTTCAGATAACTGTATTTTGGTCAATCCAGATATGGCGGTTGTAAGCAGGCGGTATACGTCAGCGGGGTTAATCGTCTAGGCTGAAATATGTGGCAAAAACCGGCGCAGATGACTTGAACGTTGCGAGCGTATCGGAACCAGTTATCACCTCAGGGGATTACGCCCCGGGCGGCCATGCGTATCACCGTTTGATGATTGCGCTTCCGGCGGCGGGGATGGCGACTTTTGCCCCGCTCTACTCCGCTCATGGGTTGCTGCCGCGCATCGGAACCACGTTCGGGGTGTCGGAGAGCACGTCGAGCCTCTACATCAGCTCCGGCACTATCGGCTTGACGTTGGGCGCATTGGTGTGGAGCGTGTTGGGTGACAAATACGGCCGCCCCAAGGTGATGAAAGCCGCCATGCTCATTGCCGTAGTGCTGGGGGCGTTGACTATCGCCATGCCGACGTTTCCCCTTATCCTAGCCACTCGCGTGCTGCAGGGGTTCGCGTTGGGGGCGCTGCCCACGCTGGCGATGGCCTACCTTTCCGAGCAGGTGGAGCGCAGATACACCGTCATCGCCGCCGGGGCGTTCATCTCCGGCAATACGGTGGGGGGCTTGTCCGGTCGGCTCATCGCCGCCCCCATCGGCGCAGCTTTGGGATGGCGTTGGGGCGTGGGCGCGGTGCTCATCGTCTCTTTGGTGGCCACCATCATCTTCTGCGTCACACTGCCGCCGCCACATACGCAACTCAAAACCATCGGCTCGGTCTCCGAGATGCTCTCTAACGTCTGGGCGCACCTGCGCACACCGTGGCTGGATGCCGTATATCTGCAAGGGTTTCTGCTGTTCGGCGGGTTTATCGGAACTTACAACTATCTCACGTATCGCCTAGAAGGTGAGCCGTTCAATATGCCGACATCGCTGGTGTCGCTGCTGTTCATCGCGTATTTGGCGGGCACGGTGTCTGCCCGACTCACCGGCGGGTGGGCGATACGCTGGGGGCGGCGGCGCGTCATCAACGCCGGAGCGGCGATATACGCCCTGGGCTTGATATTAACCCTAGTCAACAACGTATTCGTGATTTTGGTAGGGCTAGTGATTCTCACCGGCGGCTTCTTCATGTGCCAAGCCATCGCCTCCGGTTGGGCGGGCGCCCTGCCGACCAAAGGCACCGCCCAATCCACCAGCCTGTATAACATGGGCTACTACGCCGGTTCCGCCGTACTCGGCTACCTCTCCGGCTTCCCCTACCGCTGGTTCGGTTGGCCGGGCGTTGTCGTCACCGTATTGCTGTTTATCGCCCTAGCCCAAACCCTAATCCTGCTCCGCAAAGAACTAGCCGACAGCTAAATCCCCCTTACGTCATACGGCGCGAAGCGAGCGCAGGCTTATTTTTTGCCCTGGTTTTTGACGGCTTCGATGGAGGCGGCGGCTGCTGCGGGGTCTAGGTAGCGACCACCGCGCAGCAGCGGCACCATATCGTCATCCAACTCGTAATAAAGCGGGATACCGGTGGGGATGTTCAGTTCGGAGATTTCGGCATCCGGAATCTGGTCGAGATGCTTCACCAACGCCCGCAGCGAGTTGCCGTGAGCGGCAATCAGCACCGTTTTACCGGCGCGCAGGTCGGGGATGATGCGGTCGTACCAATACGGCAACAGCCGCACCACCACATCGGCGAGACACTCCGTGGCCGGGCGCGCCTCCGGGGGCAGGGCCGCGTAGCGCGCATCGCTGAACTGCGAGTACATGCCGTCAACCTCCATGAGTGGCGGTGGTACGTCGTATGAACGCCGCCAAGTCATGAACTGATCCTCGCCGAAGCGTTCCCGAATTTCGGTTTTGTTAAGCCCTTGCAGCCCGCCGTAGTGGCGTTCGTTGAGCCGCCATGAGCGCTCCACGGGAATCCAGTGCCGGTCGCACCCATCCAGCGCTAGGTTGGCGGTGTGGATAGCCCGGCGCAGCACCGACGTATGCAACTTATCGGGCAGCAACCCCTCCGCTAGCAGCAGTTCAGCAGCCCGGCGCGCCTCAGCGATACCTTTCTCATTCAGATCAACGTCCACCCACCCCGTGAACAGATTTTTAGAGTTCCATTCGCTCTCACCGTGGCGCAGCAATATCAATTTGGCAGTCATACGCTCCAGCCTACTCGGATGTGCGGGCTGCGTCTTAGCGTAGGTTCAACTCCCTCCCAATTCATCGGACGCTGCTGCGGGCGCGCGGGCAAACGGCATAGAATCGGGGAATGGATATACGGCCTGTTGCGGTAGTTACTGGAGCTTCTAGTGGGATTGGGGAGGCTAGTGCTCGCGCGCTGGCTGGGGCTGGTTTTCGCGTCATCTGTGCGGCTAGGCGGGGTGATAAGTTGCAGGCGTTGGCCGCCGAGATTGGCGGGGAGGTGGCGGTGACCGACATCACCTCCGACGAATCGGTGGCGGCTTTAGCTGCGATTGCTGGGCCGAGCGTGGCACTGCTGTTTAACAACGCTGGCGGGGCGTTGGGGCAGGAGCCGGTGGCGGATGCTGACATCGCCGACTGGCAACGTATGTTTGATCTGAATGTTGTGGGTACGGGTCGGGTCACTAAGGCGCTGCTGCCAGCTATCAAAGCGGCGGCGGGCACCATCATCTTCACCACCTCCACCGCTGCGGAAGCCCCATACGAGGGGGGCGCGGCGTACTGTGGCGCGAAAGCCGCTGAGCGTTCTCTGGCGGGGGCACTGCGCTTAGAGTTGAACGGCACCCCGGTGCGGGTGTGCGAAGTCTCGCCCGGCATGGTGTGGACGGACGAGTTCTCGCTCACCCGCTTCAAAGGGAACCAAGCCAAAGCCGATGCGGTGTACGCCGGGGTTGACCACCCCTTGAGTGCTGCGGACATCGCAGAGTGTGTACGTTGGATCGCCACGCAGCCCGCGCACGTAGTCATTGAGCGGCTAGTGGTACGCCCCGTGGCGCAAGCCGCAAACCACAAGGTGTTTCGCGGGCAACTCTGGGCGTAATTTACCCCCTCGCTGCGCAAAATCTAAGGCATTCACGGTATGCTCTGGGGGGTGAGTTTGACTACGCCTGATGCGCCCGCTGCCAGCGATACGCGCAACGCTCCGGTAGTGGCGCTCATTCCGGCGCTTAACCCGCCGGAGGCGCTGCTGCCGCTGGTCGCTGACTTGGTGGCGCGGGGCTTGCAGGTCGTCGTGATAGATGACGGTTCCAACGCGGAGGCCCAAGCGATATTTGCGGCGTTGACACCTCCGGTTGTGGTGCTGCGGCATGAGACCAACCAGGGTAAAGGGGCAGCGTTGCGTACTGGGATGCGTTGGATCGTCGATTACCCGCCCGACACCGTGGTGGTAACGGTGGACGCGGACGGGCAGCATTTGCCGGACGATGTGATACGGGTGGCTGCGGCCGCCACTGCTGGGGATGGCATCGTATTGGGAGTGCGCGGCGACGACGAAACCACCCCGTGGCGCAGTCGCGCCGGGCACACTGTTACCCGGGTGCTGTTTCGGCTGGTGTTGGGGCAACGGATCAGCGACACCCAAACCGGGCTGCGCGCTTTCCGAGCCACCCTCATCCCTTGGCTGCTAAAAATCCCCGGCGACCGCTACGAGTACGAGATGAACATGCTCATCATCGCCGGGCGCGACCAAGTGGCGCTACGCGAAATCCCCATCAAAACGGTGTACATAAACCAGAACGCCACCTCGCACTACCGCGCTTTCGCCGACTCATTCCGTATCGCTAAAGGGGTATTCGCATTCGCTGGCTCCAGCGTCATCTCATTCGGCGTCGATTACGCGCTTTACGCCGCGCTGGTCACTTTGGGGCGCATCTTGGGGATACCGTATGCCGTCACCGGCGCTAACATTTTGGCGCGCGTCGGCTCTGCCACGCTGAACTACACCTTGAACAAACGCTACGTCTTTCAAGATGACCGCCCCGTTCGCAACAGCGCGCTACGCTACGCCCTGCTTGCGGTCGGCATTCTCATCGGCAACACCGCCGTGTTGACGCTGCTCACCAACAGCGGCATCAACGTTTATCTGGCAAAGGCGGCCGTTGAGGTGGTGTTTTCCCTTGCCAGCTACACGCTGCAGCGCTCAGTAGTGTTCAACCGCAACGGAACCCCGCATGTCTGAGACCGCAGCGAGCACCGACCGTATCAGACGCAGGTTCGCTTGGAGTTTCGCGCTGGTTATCACCTTGTTCACCGCGTTTGTGCTGTTGGAGGCGTTCGTAATCCCGCGTGCCGGTGGGGGCGCGTTGGAGGCTCCGACGTTCACGCCGCCGCCGTCAACCAGCAGCCCGGAGGCGAGCGCAACACCGACCCCAACACCCACTCCCACCCCGGAACCTTGGCCGCCAGCGCCGCCGCTGGGGATGCAGCGCACCTCCCCCGTGCGTAGCTACGTGGATAAGACTCGAAAAATCGCGGTGTCTACGTATCACATCTTCGACTCCGACGTATACGTCGCGGACATCAAAGTTAGCGACGTGTCCGAACTCAAAACCGCGTTCGCGCAGGGTACGTATGGGCGCAACATCACCCAGAAACTCTCCACTATGGCAGCCGATGTTGGGTCGATTGTTGCCATAAATGGTGACTATTATGGCGCACGCAGCAGCGGATATGTGATTAGGAATGGTCAACTGTTCCGGGAGCGCAGCGCAGGTTCCGGGCAGGAAGATATGGTCATTTGGTGGGATGGCCACAGCAGCATCGTGAATGAGGGGGAGCAAAGTGCCGCAGATTTGATGGCGAATGGGGCCGTGCAAACCTGGTCTTTTGGCCCAGCGCTCATCAAAGATGGCGTGGTGGTGGTCGGCAATAGTTCACTGCCGTATCACGCCAACACTCCAAACCCGCGTACCGCTATCGCTGAAGTGGAACCACTGCACTACCTGCTGGTGGTGGTTGACGGTCGCACCTCAGCCTCCGCTGGGCTCACATTACAACGCCTCGCAGATTTGCTGGCTAAGTTCGGGGTACGCAACGCCTACAACTTAGACGGCGGCGGCACCACAGCTATGTGTTGGGGGGATAAGGTGATAAATCGCCCAGTAGGTGATGGTGCCACCGGTAACGTGCAAGAAAGGTGGATAAGTGACATTATCTACGCCTAAACCTGCGCGCCGGGGGTTGCCCGCTGCCGCTGCCGTATCAGAGGGTGCCGTTGCCGATACGCCGGAATCATCCGACACCATCCCCCCAGTTCCCCCGACTCCCCCACCCGACGCTCCCACCTCATCCGCAACCCCAACCCCACCAGCCCCCGAAACCGGTGCGGGAACAACCAGATTAGGTGCTGCCCCGACCCGTTGGCGCACGACGCGGATTTGGTTGGGAGTCGCGGCGGGTTGCGGCGTATTTTCATTCGGATACGAGCAGTTCTCACACGGGGTCATCTCTTGGTGGATGGTGTTTTTGTTCGCTTGGCCACTGCTGCTTGGCGCACTACCATACGCCGTAATCGCACTGCGACTAGGGAAAACAGGTGATACCCGTTACCGCTACCCGTGGACGCGCCTGCTATACGCCGCCGGGGTAGCCGCCTTGACCCTAGGTTCAGCCAGCACCGGAGTGTTCCAAATCTTCGGCTCCCCCAGCGACTATACGTTCATCTACTGGGTAGCGGGTAGCGCGCTACTGCTAGCCGCCGCCGTAAGCCGCCTGCTCAAAAAGTAGCCAATTACACCGGTTTTACGGTGAAAGTGGTGGTTTTGTCGGCGTAGCTGATTTGGATTACAGCGGATTCCGGCGCAGCGGGGGTCTCAGCGGGCGGTTGCGCGGGTGCGGCGGGTGCGGCAGGTGCGGCAACAGCAACGGGAGTGGCGACTGACTTCGGGCCTTGGTCTCTGGTGGAGAAGAACTTCTCGGCCACCTGAGGGAACATGGCGTAGGTGAGTACATCCTCCTCGCTGCCGTCGTAACCTT
>JAITED010000141.1 GCA_031282235.1 Propionibacteriaceae bacterium
CCGCGACCGGGGCGCACGTCGCCCCCCATACCGGCGGTGAATACGCGCGCCACATGGTCATCCAGCGTGAGCACTTGCAGCAGTTCGGTGAGCTGAGCGATACGGGCGGCAGCGGCATCCAACCTGTCCCCCAGTTCGATGATGCGCTTGATGCCGTTGAGGTTTACGCCTTCCTCTTGGCTCAGATGTTGAATTAGGCGAAGCTTTTTGATGTCCCGCGGGCTGTAGCGCCGGCCTAGCCCCTTGGTGCGCTTCGGCACCACCAGCCCCATCCGGTCATACGCGCGCAGCGTTTGCGGGTGCATCCCGGCCAGCCGCGCCGCCACCGTAACCGTAAAAATCGGAGCTTCAATATCAACTAAATCGGGCAGGGATTGACTCATCGCGCTCAAGCCTCCTCAAACAGTTTGGTACGGGGGTCAGGCTCAACTGCCAGTTCGGAGTACGTTGCCAAAGCGGCTTTCGCCTCGGGGCTGAGCGTTTCGGGCACGGTGACTGAGATGGTGACTAGCAGGTCGCCGTATTCAGCGTTGGCCTGCTGCACACCCTTGCCGCGCACCCGGAACGTGCGTCCGTTCGGCGTAAAAGCGGGGATACGTAACCGCACCGGGTTGCCGTTGAACACCGGCACGTTCACCTCGGCACCGAGCACCGCTTCGGCGTAAGTCACCGGCACGTCCACGGTCAGATTGAAACCACTGCGCCCAAACACCGGATGCTTCCCCACATGTACCGTGACATACAAATCTCCTGCCGTGCCGCCGTTTTCACCCTTGGAACCCTTGCCTTTGATGCGTATCCGCTGCCCATCCGACACCCCAGCGGGGATACGCACGTTCATGGTCTGGGACGATTTGGCGCGCCCCGAACCGCCGCATACACTGCACGGCTCATCGACCAACAGCCCCCGGCCTAAACAGGTTTTACAAGGCACGGAGGCACCCAAATCCGAACCGGGCTGCACTCCAGAGCCAGAGCATGTCGGGCACACCCTAGGCATAGTGCCAGCTTTAGCGCCGGTGCCTTTGCAGGCGGGGCAGGGGTCGTCGGAGACCATATGCACCGCGACTGTCGCCCCGGATACGCTTTGGTCAAAGGTGATGCTCACCGTGCCCTCAATGTCGGCACCCCGTCTAGCCGGTTTGGAGGCCGCGCGCCTAGTGGCGCTGCCCGCCCCCGCCGCAGTGTTGGTGAACAGGTTGCCGAACCCGCCTAGAATGTCGCCCAAATCGGGGCCGGGGCCGCTGCCGCCAGCGGTGAACCGTTGAAAAATATCCTCAAAACCGCTGGTGGTTCCACTGCTGCTGGCCCCACCCGTAGGGCGCTGAAAACGGAACCCGCCACCCAACAGGGAGCGGGTTTCGTCGTACTCTTTGCGCTTGTCCGGGTCGGACAGAATGTCGTGCGCTTCGGAGGCTTCCTTGAAACGCTGCTCGGCGCGTTTGTCGCCAGGATGCTGGTCGGGGTGGTTTTCGCGCGCGATTTTGCGGAACGCTTTCTTGATGTCCGCAGCTTTGGCGTCTTTCGCCACCCCAAGGACTTTGTAATAGTCCTTGTCCAGCCAGTCCTTGCTACTCATGTCACTCCGCTGGCTCCACCGCCACCGCTACTCGCGCCGGACGCAACACCACGCTACCCAACTGGTAGCCGCGTTGAATCACTTGCGCAACCGCCATCGGGGGGTAATCTGCGGTGGGAATCTGTAACAGTGCCTCGTGCAGATTGGGGTCGAACTCGTCGCCCGGCGCGCCGAAACTCGTCAGCCCCAACTTGGCAGCCAACTTGTCAATCTCCGCTGCAACCGCCTTGAACCCGCCGGTAATCTCCTCATGCTCGGCAGCAGCAGCCACCGCGTCCACAATCGGCACCAACTCCCGCACCACGGAGTCCACGCCCTGCTGCTTGGACACCGCCCGGTCGCGGTCTACGCGCCGCTTGTAGTTGACGTATTCAGCTTGAATACGCTGCAAGTCGTCGGTACGTTCCGCAAGCAGTTCCTCCAACTGGTCAATACGTTGCTCCGGGGGGATACTGGTGTCATCGCTCTCCCGTAACGCCGCTTTTGCTTCGTCAATCAACTGCTGCGCCGCCACAGACCACTCATCCGTCGGTTCTACCGATTCTGTCGGTGCTGTAGTCGGTGCTGTCTGTTCCGTAATCGGCTCCGCACCGGGTTGCTGCTCGTCGTTTACGGCTGCGGGCTGTGATGCTTCAGTTTCGTTCGGTTGCTCTCCCATGGCTCACTCGCCCTTGGGGTTTTCGTCGATAATCTCCGCGTCCACCACGTCCTCGGCGGAGCCATCGCTCGCGCTCGCGTTCGTATCGGCATCGGAGCCATCCGGGGTGCTGCCAGCCTGCGCTTTGGCTTGCGCCGCCGCGTACACCGCCTGCCCCATAGCGGCAGCTTTCTGGTTGAGGTCGTCCATAGCGGCTTTCACCTCAGCGTCGTTGTCGCTGCGCTTCAGCGCGTCGGAGAGGGTGGCGATGGCCTGCTCCACCGGGGTTTTCACATCGGCAGGGATGGCATCGGCGTTCTCTTGCAACAGCTTCTCGGTGCGGAACGCCAGCGCGTCCGCGTCGTTGCGCAACTCCACCGATTCGCGGCGCTTCTTGTCCTCCTCGGCGTGGCTCTCTGCCTCTTTCATCATGCGGTCGATTTCATCCTTGCCGAGCGCCGACCCGCCGGTGACGGTCATGGACTGCTCTTTGCCGGTAGCGGTGTCTTTCGCGTACACATGCACGATGCCGTTGGCGTCGATGTCAAACGTGACCTCAATCTGCGGCAGCCCACGCGGGGCAGGCATCAAGCCGGTCAACTCGAAGTTGCCCAAACTCTTGTTGTCTTTAGCGAAGTCGCGCTCGCCCTGATACACCTGAATCATCACCGACGGTTGGTTGTCCTCAGCGGTGGTGAAAATCTCGGAGCGCTTCGTCGGGATGGTGGTGTTGCGCTCGATGATGCGCGTCATCACGCCGCCCTTGGTTTCGATGCCCAGGCTCAACGGGGTGACATCAAGCAGCAATACGTCTTTGACTTCGCCTTTCAACACGCCCGCTTGCAGCGATGCGCCGAGTGCCACCACTTCGTCCGGGTTGACGGAACGGTTCGGCTCCTTGTTGCCGGAGAGTTCTTTCACCAAATCCTGCACGGCGGGCATCCGGGTGGAGCCGCCCACTAGGATGATTTGGTCGATGTTGGCCACAGACACTTTGGCGTCTTTCAATACGTCGTTGAACGGGCCTTTGCAGCGATCCAGCAGCGGTTGTGTCATACGCTGGAACTCGGCGCGCGTCAGCTTCTCCTCCAAGTGCAGCGGGCCATCGTCGCCCTGCGTGATGTAGGGCAGGTTAATCTCGGTGGCCTGCATCTGCGACAGTTCAATCTTGGCGCGCTCTGCGGCCTCCTTGAGGCGCTGACCAGCCAACTTATCTTTGGCCAAGTCTTTGCCGTACTTGTTCTGGAACTGCTTCACCAGCCAGTCGATGACCACCTGATCCCAGTCATCGCCGCCGAGACGCGGGTCGCCTTTGGTGGCCTTCACCTCAAACACCCCGTCAGAGATGTCCAGCAGCGAGACGTCAAAGGTGCCGCCGCCGAGGTCGAACACCAGCACGGTCTGTTCTTTATCGGTCTTATCAAGCCCATACGCCAGCGCGGCGGCGGTGGGTTCGTTGATGATACGGTCCACGGTGAGCCCGGCGATCTCGCCCGCCTCCTTGGTGGCTTGCCGCTCGGCATCACCGAAATACGCCGGGACGGTAATCACCGCGTTGGTGACCGGCTCGCCCAGATACGCTTCCGCGTCCCGCTTCAACTTCTGCAACACAAAGGCGCTGATCTGCTGCGGATGATAGATTTTGCCCTCAATCTCCGTAGTCCAGTTGGTGCCCATGTGGCGTTTCACGGAACGGATGGTGCGGTCGGGGTTGGCAACTGCTTGCCTTTTGGCCACCTCACCCACCAGCACCTCACCAGATTTAGTGAATCCGACCACGGACGGGGTGGTGCGCCCCCCCTCCGCATTAGCGATAACCGTCGGCTCGCCGCCCTCCATGACGGCGATAACGGAGTTAGTGGTGCCAAGGTCGATACCGACTGCGCGAGCCATGTTTTTTGCCTCCATAAGGTCTAGGAACCAGGTTTCCATTGAGTCTAACACACTCAACACTCAAAGTTGAGCGCATACGACTCAACCCCCAAACCCCCACTTTTATTCCGTATCCCCTAGGTCATGCTTACGGTTTAGGACACTTAATACGGGGTGAGTACGGGTGCTTAACTTGGATTTGTTTACGCTTAGAAAGGGCTTAGCGCCACGTAAGATTGGACGCACAAGAAAGATACCGGCGGGGGGAGCCATGACAGCTTTTATCATCTGCGCGGCAGCGGGGACTTTAGCATTAGCGTTTTCGTTGCTTTTTGATGGCCTCCTGGATGTTATTGACTTGGATTTCGGGTTTGACCACGACTTTGATGGGCTTTCTGGCGGATGGTTTTCATTGGCCGCTGTCTCGGGGTTCGTAGCGGGGATGGGGTTCGGCGGCATCATCGGGGTGGGGCTGGGCTTTGGCCCGGTGCGCGCCACCCTGACTGGGCTAGCTTTCGGCGCGGCCATGTGGTACATCGCGGTGTTGCTATACGGCATGTTTCGGAAACTGGAAGGCAAACCTGAAGAAATGGATCTGCGGCGGGTTGAGGGGCAGTTAGGCACCGTACAGACCACCGCAAAAGCTGGCGACAAAGCCATCATCAGCACCACTTATCTCGGCTCGCCGCGTACTTTCATGGCGATGATGGCTGAGGACGTATCCGTCGGTGATGAAGTGGTGGTGGAACACCTGCTCAGCGCCGACGCGGTGAGCGTACGTAAACTCCCCTCCGGTGCCTATCCGGCCATGTGAGCGAATAGCCCAGATGAGAGCGCGAACAAATCGAACAAACAAAGCCCACCTAAGAGCGGACAATCGGGGCAGAGAATAATCAGCACCGGAGCCGCCTAAAATCTAAGCTCCCTAGAACTAATACGTAAATCAAAAACTGAAATTATAACTAAATAACTAAAATCCAACAGCCCCGGCGAAACTAAAGCCGGTTTAGAAAGGAAATGTAAGAAATATGGATACCACTCTCATCGGCGGCGTGGCCGGTGTCATACTGCTACTGTTCCTCATCATTTGGGCGATAGCTAAGCGTTATCGCATCCCGAACGCCAACGAAGCGCTGGTCATCACCGGCTCTGGCGCCGACGGTGGGGTGGACGTATCCATCGGCAAAGGCAAGTTCATCATCCCGTTCGTCCAGAAATGCGACACGCTGGGGTTGGATTCGCGCGAGATTCAGATTCAAGTGAACGCCGTATCGTCCGACAACATCACCGTCATCGTGGATGCCACTGCGTTATCAAAAGTTGACGGCACCATGGAGGGCGTGAAAGCCGCAGCGCAGCGCTTCCTCAACAAGCCGGATGTAGAGTTTGACAACATCGTACGCAACATCTTGGGCGGTAACCTGCGTGGCGTATTGGGCAACATGTCAATTGAACAGATGCTGCGCGACCGGGAGGCGTTGGCCACCAAAGTGAAAGAAGCCGCCGCTGAAGCGCTCACCGAATCGGGCTTAAGGGTCGATACGCTGCAGATTAACTCCATCGAGACCGACCCCGGCGATTACATCCGCAACCTCGGGCGTCCGCGTGTCGCTGAGGTCCAGAAAACCGCTAAAGTCGCGGAAGCTGAAGCCACCAAGGCCGCCTCAAAGGCCGAAGCGGAAGCGCGTATCGTGGCCGCTGAAGCACAGCGCGACTCCGAACTGAAGATTGCCGAGTTCCGTAAGCAGACCGAGAAAGCCACCGCTGAAGCCAACGCCGTCGGGCCGCGTACCTTAGCTGAACAGAACGTACTCATCGTGCAGGCCGAGCAGTCCGCCGCCGCCGAACGCGCCATTTTGCGTCAGAAAGAACTGGCTGCCGAGGTGAACGCGGTCGCCGATGCTGACCTCTACCGGGCACAAAAGGCCGCTGATGCCGCCTTATACACCGCCCAGCAGCACGCTGAAGCCGAAGCTGCGCGGGTGCGTAAAGCCGCAGAAGCCAACCGCGACCGCATCGAAGCTGAGGGCTTAGGCGAAGCGAACGCCACTAGGGCTAAAGGCCAGGCCGAGGGTGAAGCGATTCGCGCCAAGGGTGAAGCCGAGGCGCAGGTGAAAGAGTTGCTGGCTGCGGCGTACGAAAAATACGGCCAGCAAGCAGTCATCGACCGCGTACTCGCGGCGCTACCGGAGATTTACGCCGCCGCCGCCAAACCGCTGGGCGAGATAGACAACATCACCGTCGTAGGCGGCGCGGAGGGTGCCTCCGGGGTGCAGCGGTTGGTCACCGACCTCACCACCTCAGTGCCCGCCACCGTCAAAGCCACCACCGGCTTAGACATCACCGGCCTGATTTCCCAGTACCTAACCACCGACCGCACTAAGCCGTCAAGCCACGCGAACACTCCCAAAGCAAAGGTGGATATTGCCGACGCCGAGTAGGTCGAATCGCAGGCGGCGGCTGCGGCTTCCGTATGACTAACGTATAAAACAAATGGGCTTATCGCACGGGCACGTTTGCACTCTGCCCCTTAGAGTGCTAGTTTCTTGAGTTAGCACTCTGACCCTTAGAGTGCTACCTAAAGTCTGAGAGGTCATCGCTTACATGTCTAAGTTGATTGAGTTTGATTCCCGAGCCCGCAAGGGGCTTGAGGAGGGTATGGACATCTTGGCCAACGCGGTCAAGGTCACCCTGGGGCCGAAAGGTCGCAACGTTGTCCTAGAGAAGTCGTGGGGCGCTCCCACCATCACCAACGATGGTGTGACCATCGCTAAAGAGATCGAGTTGGCTGACCCGTTCCAAAAGATTGGGGCAGAGTTGGTCAAAGAGGTCGCCAAAAAGACCGACGATGTGGCCGGGGATGGCACCACCACCGCTACCGTCATCGCGCAGGCGATGGTGAAAGAGGGGCTGCGCAACGTCACCGCGGGCGCAAACCCGATTGAGTTGAAGAAAGGCATCGAGAAAGCGGTCGCCGCTATCGTCGCTGAACTGCACCGCCTAGCCGTGGACGTGGAGACCAAGGAGCAGATTGCCCAGACCGCCTCCATCTCCGCAGGAGACACCGCCGTGGGTGACATCATCGCTGAGGCGATGGACAAGGTAACCAAAGAGGGCGTAATCACCGTTGAGGAGTCCAATACGTTCGGGCTCACGCTGGAACTCACCGAGGGGATGCGTTTCGATAAGGGCTTTATCAGCGCGTATTTCATCACCGATGCCGAACGTATGGAAGCCGTGCTGGATGACCCGTACATCCTGATTGTCAACTCCAAAGTTTCCAGCCTGAAAGACCTGCTGCCGGTGCTGGAGAAAGTCATGCCCACCGGCCAGCCGCTGCTGGTTATCGCAGAGGATGTCGAGGGCGAGGCGCTCGCCGGTCTGATTCTGAACAAGATACGCGGCACCTTCAAGTCCGTGGCCGTCAAAGCTCCGGGGTTTGGGGATCGCCGCAAGGCCATGCTCGCCGACATCGCCATCCTCACCGGGGGTCAGGTCATCAGCGAGGAAGTCGGCCTGTCGCTGGACACCACCGACCTCACCCTGCTGGGGCGCGCTCGCAGCGTGGTCATCACCAAGGACGAATGCACCATCATCGACGGTGCGGGCGAGAAAGACCAGATTGCGGGTCGGGTGCGCCAGATTCGCGCCGAGATTGAAAAGACCGACAGCGAGTACGACAAGGAGAAGCTGCAAGAGCGGCTCGCCAAACTCGCCGGCGGGGTTGCCGTCATCAAGGTCGGCGCGGCCACCGAAGTGGAGCTGAAAGAGCTGAAGCATCGGGTCGAGGACGCCGTCCGCAACGCCAAAGCCGCGGTCGAAGAGGGCATCGTCCCCGGCGGCGGCGTTGCGCTGCTGCAGGCGGCCGCCGCGGCCAAGCTCGACGGTTTGAGCGGTGACGAGGCGGTGGGCGCGCAGATCGTGGTGACTGCGTGCGCTGCCCCGTTGCGGCAGATCGCGGTCAACGCGGGCCTCGAAGGCGGCGTGGTGGTCGAAAAGGTGTCCCACCTGCCGGCCGGTGAGGGTTTGAACGCGGCCACCGGCGAGTACGTCGACCTGGTCGCGGCCGAGATCATCGACCCGGCGAAGGTGACGCGCTCCGCGCTGCAGAACGCGGCTTCCATCGCCGCGCTCTTCCTCACCACTGAGGCCGTGATCGCGGACAAGCCGGAGAAGACCCCGCCGATGCCCGCCGGTGGCGATATGGGCGGAATGGACTTCTAAAAATCCCCAAAAGTGTCCTCGTTCCGCTTCACTTTGCT
>JAITED010000193.1 GCA_031282235.1 Propionibacteriaceae bacterium
CAAGACCCCCTCTCAGCACTACGCCGAGCTGGAGGAGCGGTTTGGACGTTCGTACTATGCCCGTATCGACGCCGACGCTGACCGAGTGCAGAAAGCCAAGCTGGCCGCGCTGTCCCCCAGCGACATCACCGCCACCACACTCGCCGGGCAGCCGGTAACCGGGATATTCACCCGCGCCCCCGGCAACGATGCCCCCATCGGCGGCATCAAAGTCACCACCGCTTCCGGGTGGTTCGCTGCCCGTCCCTCCGGCACTGAGGATAAGTACAAGATTTACGCCGAAAGTTTCATTTCGGAAGAACATCTAGCTACTTTGCAAACTGAAGCGGAAGCCGTAGTGAACGCGGCACTGGCCGATTGATAGCCGAATGGGGTTGCATTTAGCGCAGAATTGGGGTCTCAAAACTAGCGTTCCGGTGCGCTAAGCAGTTGGCTTTGCTGGTAACATTTCTTTCATGAGTAACGAAGACATCTTCACCACCATTGACCACGTCGCCATCGCTGGCGCCGACCTCGACGAAGCAGTCGAGTTTTTCACAAAGCAGCTCGGCTGGTACGAACTGCACCGTGAAACCAATGAGCAGCAAAAGGTTCACGAAGCCATGATGGCTCCCGTGAAGGATTGGAACATCCTCCAGACCCGCGTACAGCTCATCGCCCCCGCCAGCGAAGAATCAACTGTGGCCAAGTGGTTGGAAAAGAACCCGCGTGGTGGCTTACACCACGTCGCATACCGCGTCGAGGACATCGACGCCACCTTGGCTCTGCTGACCGAGCGTGGCTTTGAGCTGATTGACAAGACCCCGCGTCGCGGTACCGCAAACTCCAAAATCGCTTTCGTAAATCCGAAGTCGGCTCGCGGAGTCCTCACCGAAATCGTGGAGTTGGCCAAGTAGGCCTCCTCCCCTCACCTCCCTTTCTATAGCGCACTTGCACTCGTCCCTTTCGGGGCGGGTGCAAGTGCGTTTTAACTTAGAACAGGCGGTCGGTGGGGTCGTCTAGGCCGCGCAGGGCATCGTAATCCACCAATACGCACGCTATTCCGCGGTCGTTCGCCAAGGTGCGCGCTTGCGGTTTGATGACTTGGGCGGCGAACACCCCGGCCACATCACCTAACAGGGGGTCGCGGCGCATTAAATCTAGGTAGCGGGTGAGTTGTTCCACCCCAGCGATTTCGCCGCGCCGCTTCACCTCCACCGCCGCGTAATGCCCGCTCGCGTCTTTGAGCAGTAAATCTACCGGGCCGATAGGAGTACGGTATTCCCGCTGCACTAGGGTGTATCCGTCGCCTAGCGCGGTGGGGTTGGCGGCCAACAGCTCCTGAAGATGCGCTTCTACGCCGTCTTTCTCCAAGCCGGGGTCAACGGCAAACGATTCCTGATGGTCGTGGAACACCTCAGCTATCGCAATCACCAACCTGTCCCCACTTTTGGCGTTCACCTCCCACACTTCGCTAGCCCCCACCTCATCCGGTGCTGGCGGGCGTATCGTCAAGGTGCAGGGTGGGCTCATCCAGTTCAACGGCTTATACGCCCGGTCGTCGGCGTGAATCGACACCGAACCGTCCGCTTTCACAATAATCAACCGCTTCGCATACGGCAGATGCGCCGTAAGCCTGCCGCCGTAATCCACCTGACAGTTCGCAATCATAACTCGCACCGCTCCAACATAGCAGGAGCGCTACGCTATTGGTGTGAGCCGACGTCCCAGCAAGCATACGCGCCCCGCCCGTCCGCTGCTCTTAGCAGAGAACTCCTACAGCGATAAGCAGGACGGCCGTTGGATTACCCGCGCTATCGCCGCTGGACGCTCCGTGAAAGATTACATCTGCCCCGGTTGCAACCAACGTATCCGCAGCGGGGAGGCTCACATCGTGGTATGGCCGTATGAGCCGCCGCTGGGAGCGGTGAGCGCGGTGGAGTTCCGCAGGCACTGGCACAGCAACTGTTGGCTACGCCGCCGCTAAATTACGCCCTCAGTTCTTGGTGACAGAGACGATTTGGATGGGTTGCGCCGGAGCATACGGATCCGCTTCGGATTGGCCGAGCGCCCCTAGGGCTTCCAGCACGCCGAGCGAGGGCTCGTCAATGGTGGCAAAAACGGTGTATTTGGGGCCATCCAGTGGCAGTTCGTTGTAGACCAAGAAGAACTGGCTACCGTTGGTGTCGGCACCGGCGTTCGCCATCGCCACTACGCCGCGCGGATACACCGAGGTGGTGTCCGGGGTGATTTCGTCCGCGTAACTGTAACCGGGGCCGCCGCGACCCGTACCGCTCGGGTCACCGCACTGGAACATGGCCCCGGCGAAAGAGCGGTGGCAGACGGTGTTGTTGTAGAAACCCTGCGCCGCCAGCGACTCGAACGAGTTGACCGTGCAGGGAGCCTTGGAGCGATCCATGGTCAACACCACGTCGCCAGCCAACTCCCCGGCGGCGAGCTTGACAGTGAACTGCACCGTGCCCGTGTTAGGCACCCCCTCACCGTTCGGCTTCTCCACCGGGCGCACCGCGTCATTAGCGTCTACATACGCGCAGGACACCTTGTCAGTTTTGGTGGTGGTCGTGGTGGCAGTTTTAGTGGCGGGTGAGCCGGAGCCGGACTCCGTTACACCCGCCGCACAACCTGCGGCGACCAGCACGCAAGCCAAAACGGCAGCGGGTATTAAGTAGCGAACACGCATCTTAAAATCTCCTTAATCGTAATTGATGTTGCAATCAACTATATACAATGAAGGTCATGGTAAAACTTAGCCGCATCTATACCCGCACTGGAGACGCCGGTCAGACCCGGCTTTCTGACGGTTCCAAAGCCCGCAAAACCGACGCCAGAGTGGCGGCATACGGCGCCACTGACGAGGCCAATTCAGCTATCGGCGTGGCTTTGGCGCTGCCCGATGTCCCCGCCGATGTGGCAGAGGTGCTCACGTTTATCCAGAACGAAATGTTTGACGTGGGCGCTGACCTCTCCAACCCGGTAGTGAGCAACCCGAAGTGGGAGCCGCTGCGTATCATTCAAGAGTCCATCGACCGCTTGGAGCGCTGGTGTGACCAGTTCGCAGCCGACCTCCCCGCCCTTAAATCTTTCGTACTCCCCGGCGGGACACCGCTCGCTGCGCAGTTGCATGTGGTACGTACTCTCGTGCGCCGCGCTGAGCGTTCCGCGTGGGAAGCTGTCGAAGCCTACGGCCTAGAAGATGGCGATTTTGAGCCCTCCGGCGGCATCAATCCACTGGCGGTACGCTACCTAAACCGGCTCTCCGATTTGGCGTTCATCTTGGCACGCTACGCCAACCACGCCGCTGGGCAGGCAGAGCTTAGTTGGGTGTCGGGAGGCGAGCGCCACCCCAGCGCTTAAGCGCTTAAGAGACCCTAGAGCGGCCAAGAGCGGCTAAGAACCTTAACGCTTCAGCACCATGCCAAGTCGATAGCGGCGATGTCGGAGCGGGAGCCAGCCTCCAACCAAGGAGTCATCCCCAAAG
>JAITED010000076.1 GCA_031282235.1 Propionibacteriaceae bacterium
CAACCCCGGAGAACTCCTCACCATCCGCGATGATTCTTTTGACCGCTCCTCCTACCTGCCCGGCATCCTGCTAGCCGTCCGCCAAATCCAAACCCTCCCCGGATTGACCCTAGGTATCGACTCCCTGCTGTAGTGGGATTCGTATCTCCCATTTCCCCTCCCATTAGGAAAGATGACGGATTATAGATTTCAGCGTTGACGAATCTCAGATTTCAGCATTGACGAATCTTAGATTTCAGCTAAATCAATACGGTTCACATGCGGGCTGAGTGATTGGGGGGAGAGGTCAGGGGCTAGACTCTCTTAGGTGAGTACTTTAAAGAATAAGTTTGGGTTTGGCGCTACGCCGACGCGCACCGTTGCGGGCACAAAGTTTGTGGTGCCGGACTATCCGAACATCAGCGATGATGATTATCGGGCGGCGTTCGCGGAAGCGATGGCAGAGCAGTTGGCGGGCATCGCGGCTATCGTGGCTGACCCGGAGCCGCCGAGCGTAAAACTGCTGGCCGATATTGAGGCCACGGGGCTGTATCTGACCCGGGTGGGGGAGGCGTTCTTCACGCTGAAAAGCGCCGATACTAACGCGGCGCGTGACGCTATCGACGAGGACATCTCCCCGGCGCTCGCCAAACATACGGACGCTATCGCGCTGAACCGCGGCCTATACGACAAGCTAGTGGAGTTGCAAAACCGCGCCGCCGCTGGCGAGGTGACGTTGGATGAACAGGATGCTTGGTTGCTCTCCGAACAGATACGACACCACCGCCGCGCCGGTATTGACCTTGCGCCTGCTGAACAGGAACGGTTACGCGCCATCAACGAGGAGTTGGCCACGATGGGCGCAAAGTTCTCGACCATCATCGTGAAAGGGCGCGGGGCAGCTTGCATCCGTATTGACGACGTGGCAGAACTGGATGGCCTCTCGGATGAACAGTTGGCCGCTTGCAAACTGGCCGCAGAGACGCGCGGCTGGCCGGGGTGGGCTTTAGAACTGGTGAACACCACCCAACAACCGCTGCTGGCTAGCCTAAACAATCGCGCCACCCGCGAGAAACTGTTTAAGGCCAGCGTGGGGCGCTCCGTCACCGGCGACACCGATGTGCGCCCGCTGATGCTGCAAACTGTCGCCCTGCGCTCCGAGAAAGCCAAACTGCTGGGCTTCCCGACATACGCCGAATACGTCGCAGACGACGGTTGCGCTAAAACCACCGCCACTTTCATGCCGCTACTGCGCCGGGTCGCCACCGCAGCGGTCGCCAACGCCAAGAAGGAAGCCGTGGCGTTGCAGGCCGAACTGGAGACGTATGAACCGGGCGCGACGCTAGAAGCGTGGGACTGGCAATGGTTGGCTGAGAAGCAGCGCGCCAAGATGCTCAACTTGGACAACGCGACGCTGAGCGCGTATTTCCCGTTTGAGCAGGTGTTGGAGCAGGGTGTGTTTGCCGCTGCCAACGCGCTGTACGGCATCACGTTTGAGCGTATCGACGTGCCCGGCTATACGGCAGACTGCCGGGCGTATCTGGTGCGCGATTTTGACGGCAGTGACCTAGCGTTGGCGCTGTTCGACCCGTATGCCAGGGCCTCTAAAGAGGGTGGGGCTTGGATGACCGGCATCGTTGACCAATCCACGCTGTTCGATACGCTCACCGTAGTCACCAACAACTGCAACCAGCCGAAACCGGCGCCCGGCCGCCCCAGCCTGATGACTTGGCGCGAGGTGGAGACGCTGTTCCACGAGTTCGGCCACGACCTGCACGGCATCCTCACCCATGTGAAATATCCCAGCACCGCAGGCACCGCCACCCCCACCGATTTCGTGGAGTACCCCAGCCAAGTGAACGAGATTTGGGGCTGGCTACCGGAGTTGATTGAGAAATACGCCCGCCATTTTGAGACCGGCGAAGCGTTGCCGCAACACTACATCGACGCGCTCTCGGCCTCCCGCCACTTCGGCGAGGGCTACGCTTCCGCAGAGATTTACCAAGCGACGTATTTAGACCAGATGTGGCACCAACTGCCGCGCGAACTGCTGCCGGAAACCCCCGATGACATCGAGGATTGGGAACGTAAAGTGCTGGAGGATGCCGGGTTGTACTTCCCGCTGGTGCCGCCGCGCTACAAGAGCACCTACTTCTCGCACATCTGGGGGGTGGGTTACGCCGCCAACTACTACGCCTACATGTGGAGCGAAGTGATGGACGCAGACACCGCCAACTGGTTCATGGAGAACGGCGGTTTACGCCGCGAACTGGGGCAACGCTTCCGCGACTGCATCCTTTCGCACGGCGGTTCCGGCGATGTGATGGTGTACTACCGGGAACTGCTGGGGCACGACCCCGACCCGATTCACCTCATCCGTCGCCGTGGCCTAGAGTGAGCTGCCCGCTATGGCTGATATGACTGACATCACAAGCGACGACATAAACGCTGTAAAAGATACATACGACGCAAGCATCGACTGGGGACTGCTCCGCGCGCGCTCCCGCGAAATCTGCGCCCGCGCCTACGCCCCGTACTCCAACTATCCGGTGGGGGCTGCCGGGTTGGCCGATGATGGCCGGATAGTGGCGGGCTGCAATGTGGAGAACGCCGGTTACGGGGTGACGCTCTGCGCCGAATGTGGCCTGATTAGCTCTTTAGTGGCCGGTGGTGGTGGTCGGCTGCTAGCCATGACCTGCTGCAACAGCGCCGGTGACGTAATCATGCCCTGCGGGCGCTGCCGCCAACTGCTGTGGGAGTTCGGCGGTGCCACGATGCTGCTGGACACCCCCAAGGGCGTATATCCGCTTTCCGCGATGCTGCCACTGGCTTTCGGCCCCGATGCGCTGCGCGAACCCTGATGTCGCCCAGCTGGGGTATGTAAGTTATACGTAATCCATACGCACCCCATACGTAAGTTATACGTAAGCCCCACGTAATCCCTGCGTAAGCCGTAAAAGAATGGGTTGTTACTTTTTGTCGCCCCCTGAGCATACTATGGTGACGGTTAGGCACGTTTTCTGAAGTTTTACCAGCTAGCGTGTGGAGCGTAGTGAGGAAGTGGCGCTATGGGGTTGGCAAGAGCGAAATGGCTAGTGGCGTTGGCGTTGAGTGGTTTGGCGCTGTTTACGGCGAGCGCGTGCGCCCAGAGTCCGCAGGCGATTTCTGTAGTGGCGGAGGGCACCGCAACTTCAACCAGTGAGCGTGCGGAGTGCTGGATAAAACCGGAATCTGTGGCCGAGGTGACGGTGACGCTGAACGAGCCCACCATGCGGATGGTCATTCTCCAGATGCTTGCGGAGGATAAGCACGAAAAAGAAGTGGCGTGGGATGGGGAAACCAATACGGCCACGATTACGTTGTTCACGGCGGGCGATACGATACCGGATGAGGTACTGCAAGCCTATGCGCGCCGGGCTACCGAGGTTGTCGATAACATCCGGGCGGTGGTCAAGGCGGTGGATGCGGCGGGTAACACCACAGCAACTGCAAGCTGGCAAGGGGAAATGATTCAATCCCACCTTGAGGCGTGGGTGCTGCTAGCGCTCAACGATGGGTACTGCAAGGGTGCGGCCTGGCACGTCGATACAAACACTATGGTCGTCGAAGTGTACTCGGCAGGCGATGTGTTATCGGAAGAAAAGCTACGTGACTACGAGCAACGCGCTAGTGAAGTCGCCCCCGATGTCAACATAGTCGTTGAGGTTAATCCGGGTAACCCGCCCACGTTTGACGCAGCCCCTGAGGATAAGGCTGACGAGCAGTCGTAAACCCGCCACTTGTTAAACCGGATTCGGGTAGAGCGTGCGTAGCGAGTTACGGGTGGGGTTGGGTGTACTTCGGGGAAGCGGTAGCCTATTTCTGTGAACGATGATACGGGTTTGCCGACTCTCCCGCACCGCTCGCCTAAGAAGAAATGGCTTATCGCGGCGGTGCCGGTGCTGCTGTTGGCGATAGCGCTGGCGGTGGGCGGGGTTACGTATCTCAGCCGTGACCAGACGCTGGCGGTGAGTGGGGTCACTGTCGGCGGTGCGGATGTCGGTGGGTTGACGTATGACGAAATCGTGCAGAAAACCACTGCGCTAGTGGATGAATGGGCGTTCACGGTGGCGCTGGGAGACCACAGCGAAACCGCTAGTGCGTGGCAACTCGGCATCGCCCCGGACGCGCAAACCGCCGCCCACGCGGCGCTCGAAACCAGCGCGGCGCTGACTTGGTTCCAGTGGCTCAACCCCTTCCGCAGCATCCCTGTGCCGCTCACGACAACCGTGGATAGGCAGACGCTACAGTCGTATCTCACCCAAACATTCCCCGAGACGAACCCGGTAGTGGCGCAGGAACCCGAAGTGACATACGACCCAGAGCTGGGCAGTTGGACAGTGACCCCCGGAGTGCCGGGGCAGGGGGCGGCTGCTGCCAGCGTGCTGCCAACCCTGCTGGAGCAGGTGCGCGACGGCCAGCCGGGGCGGGTGAGCGTTACCGTGGACACCGTTACCCCCATCGTGTCGGATGCGGAGGCGAACGCGACTGCCGCGGAGTTGAACCGACGTATAAATACGCTCCCGAGTCTCAGCGTGGCGGGGCATACCGTTTACACCATCACCGCGGCAGACTTCGCGGACTGGGTGCGGCTCACCCCGGATGGCGTACACGGCGGGTTCCGTATCGGCTTTGATGAGGGGCGAATCACCACGGCACTTGATAACAAACTGGCCGAAACGCTCACACAGGAAGCCGAACCGGAGGTGCAGTTACGCGACGCATCCGGCAACCAAACCCTAGCCATCGCCGGGCAGGAGGGCTGGGCGTTGGCTAGCACCACGCAAGCTGCGGCTCTTATCGCTACGGCGCTGGATGCCGGGGAGAGCGCGGTGTTGGAGTTGCCGGGGGTTATCACAGCGCCGGAGGTGAAGATAGCGGACATCGGCCCGGTGCATCCGGGCGCACACTGGGCGGATGTGAACCTCACCACCCAGACGCTCACGCTGTTCGACGGTGCTACCCCGATAAAAACCATCTGGATTAGCTCCGGCAAACCGGAGACGCCCACGCCGCAGGGTAGCCATCCGGTCGCGTCCGGCCAGAAATCGCTTAATGCCACCTTGCGCGGTAGTGATTTCTACTACGAACATGTGGTTTGGGTGGGGTGGAACAACATGTACGGGGTGCATTCAGCGTATTGGCACGGCAATTTTGGGCGTCCCCAGAGCCACGGTTGTGTCAACGTGAGCCCCGACGAAATCATGGACGTATACAACTGGCTTGCTGCCGGTGACTACATCGAAGTCCACGAGTGAAACGCGGCGTTTCAGTGTCAAATACGGCGTTGCATACGGTGTTGAATACGGCGCATGGCTCAGAACTGGAAGCGGCGCTCACAGCGGCGGCAACGTTTACGGATTTGGAATCCCCCGGCACTGCCCAACTGCTGCGCAAACAGTTTTCCGCTGAGGTAGCGGCGTGGGCGCTCACCCAAACAGACTTACGCCGCAAAGCCGCCGCGAAGCTGGGGGAGCGCGCCGCCCGGATGTACTTCACCCCAACAGGTCTGGAACAAGCCACCCGCGCCAGCGTGAGCGATTGGCGCGCCGCCCGTATCCGGGAACTGGGCGTGTCCGGAGTGATTGATTTGACGGCGGGGCTGGGAGCGGATGCGATAGCGTTTTTAGCTGCCGGGTTATCCGTGGTGGCGGTGGAGCGCGACGCGGAGACCGCGGAGTATCTGGCGCACAACCTCAGCTGTTTTGCTACCGCCGGAATACGCGCTGAGGTAATCGTCGGTGATGCGGTGGAGTTGGTGGATACGCTTCATAAAACCCATTCTGACTACGCTATTTACCTTGACCCGGCGCGTCGTACCGCTGCCGGGCGCTCTTGGAAACTATCTGACCTCACTCCATCTTGGGAGTTTGTGACCGGGTTGTTGGCAGATGCCGCCGCCAACGCGCCCGCTAATCCGGTGATAGTAAAACTCGCCCCCGGTTTCCCGCTCTCAGAAATCCCCACTGGAGTAGCCCCCTGCTGGGTCAGCGACCAAGGCGTTTTAGTGGAGCTGTCGCTTTGGCCGGGTACTGGGCGCAAGGCTGTGGTATTGCGCAATGATGCGGTTCATACGCTCGCACTATCGCCACAAGAACCGACACCCCCGCCCCCACCCGCTGCTGCGCCGCGCGCGTATCTCATCGAACCCGACCCGGCGGTGATTCGCTCCGGGTTGGCACCCCTGTTGGCGGCGGGTTTAACAGCGCTCAGCCCCGCCGTGGCGTATCTCAGCTCCGATACGCCGCTAGATACCCCGCTGGCTAGTTGTTTTGAGGTGTTGGAGGTGCTGCCGTTCGATATGAAAGCACTGCGAAGCTGGGTGCGTATTAACAACATCGGGATTTTGGAGATTAAGAAACGCGCGGTAGAAATCGACCCCGACGCGCTGCGCAAAAAGCTACGCCCCACTGGAAAGCGTAGTGCCACCCTAATAATCTCCCCGACGGTGAGCGGTGTAAAGGTCTTTTCCTGCCGCCGCGTTGGCACTCGGCTTGCTTGAGTGCTAATGCGGGTGTAGCTTTTTCTTTAGCACTCTGGCATGTAGTGTGCTAAAAACTTAAACCTTAAGAGATAGAGAGGGTAATCGTGACAGTCACGATAAAGCCGCTTGAGGATCGCATCCTCGTTCAGCCACTGGAAGCCGAAACCACCACCGCATCCGGTCTGGTGATTCCCGACACCGCCAAGGAGAAGCCGCAGGAGGGCAAGGTGCTCGCGGTCGGCGCTGGTGCTTTCGACTCCGATGGCAAGCGTAAGCCGATGGACATCGCGGTCGGCGACACCGTTATTTACAGCAAGTACGGCGGCACCGAGTTGAAGTACGCCGGTGAGGTTTATCTGCTGCTCAACTCGCGCGACGTACTCGCCATCATCGAGAAGTGAGGGTTTGGCATGGCTAAACAACTCGCGTTTGATGAGGAGGCTAGGCGCGCGCTGGAGCGCGGTGTGGACATTCTCGCCAACACCGTAAAGGTGACGCTCGGTCCCAAAGGTCGCTACGTGGTGTTAGACCGCAAATGGGGCGCACCGACCATCACCAACGACGGCGTTACCGTTGCTAAAGAGGTGGAGTTAGACGACCCATACGAAAACTTGGGCGCTCAACTCGCTAAAGAGGTGGCCACCAAGACCAACGATGTGGCTGGGGATGGCACCACCACCGCTACGGTGCTAGCGCAGGCGCTAGTGCATGAGGGGTTACGCGCAGTGGCCGCCGGGGCTAACCCGGTGGGGCTGAAACGTGGCATCGACAAGGCCGTTACGGCAGTGGTAGAGGAGTTACGCCGCGTCGCTAAGCCGGTGGACACCACCAAAGACATGGCTTCCGTAGCTACCATCAGTTCCCGCGACGAAGGAATCGGCAACATCATCGCCGATGCTTTCGACAAGGTGGGCAAAGATGGGGTAATCACCGTCGAAGAATCCAATACGTTCGGCACCGAACTCAACTTCACCGAGGGGATGCAGTTCGACAAGGGCTACATCAGCCCGCATTTCGTCACCGACGCTGAGCGTATGGAGGCAGTGCTGGATGACCCGTATATCCTGCTGGTGCAGGGCAAGGTGTCCAACATGGCTGAACTGCTGCCAGTGTTGGAGAAAGTGGTGAACGCCCACGGCGCGCTGCTGGTGATTGCAGAAGATGTGGACGGCGAAGCGCTCTCCACGCTGATTCTCAACAAACTACGCGGCACCTTTACGTCAGTGGCGGTGAAAGCCCCGGCGTTCGGAGACCGTCGCAAGGCCATGCTGGAGGATATTGCTATCCTCACCGGCGGCACGGTGGTGGCTCCGGAGATTGGGCTGAAACTTGACCAAGTGGGGCTAGAGGTGATGGGTCACGCTCGGCGCGTGGTGGTCACTAAGGACAACACCACCATTGTTGAGGGCGCTGGTGCTGCTGATGCTGTCAAGGCGCGGGTTGCCCAGTTGAACGCCGAAGTGAAGCGTACCGATTCCGATTGGGATCGGGAGAAGCTGCAAGAGCGGATTGCTAAACTCGCCGGTGGCGTGTGTGTGGTCAAAGTGGGTGCTGCCACCGAGGTGGAACTCACCGAGAAGAAGCACCGTATTGAGGATGCCGTATCGGCTACTCGGGCTGCCATCGAGGAGGGTATCGTCGCCGGTGGCGGCGCGGCGCTCGTACACGCCACCAAGGTGCTAGCTGGCGCTTTGGGTCTGGAGGGTGACGAGAAAGCTGGCGCAGTAATTGTCGCCAAGGCCATCGTGGAACCCGCCCGCTGGATCGCCGAAAACGGTGGCGAACCGGGTTACGTAATCGTAGCCAAGGTGTCCGAACTGCCCGACAATCAGGGCTACAACGCCGCCACTGGCGAATACGTTGACCTGATTGCCGCCGGAGTCATCGACCCGGTGAAAGTCACCCGTTCGGCACTCGCCAACGCCGCCTCCATCGCCTCCTTGCTGCTCACCACCGAAACTCTGGTAGTGAACCAAAAAGAGGACGACGCAAAAGACGGCCACAACCACTAACCTCGAATTCTTCAAAAAGGGATAGGTGCAGCCTGACTCCTTATGGAGCTTTCCTTAAAGGGGTGATGCCGCAGGCGGTCATTGAAGCCCCCTTCTCCGAAGGGGGTGCCGCCGTAGGCGGCGGGGGTTACTGGTGAGTGGCGCGGGGAGGTAACCCCCGTCAGGCTGCGCCTGCCACCCCCTTCGTGGAAGGGGGCTTCAAGGAGCCAAATTGCGCCTGCCCCCCTTTTTTGAAAAGGGGGTTACGTCGTTGCTGGTGCTTGGTCGCTTTGGCGTTCTAGCTCGTTTAGCAGGTCTTTTAACTGTTCGCGGAGTTCGGTGCGTATCACTTCTCGGATTTCGCTGCGTACGAAATCCCGGGTGGCTACCTCGCCTACGGATTGGCGCAGGGCGGCGATTTCGCGCGCTAGGTAGTCGGTATCGGCGCGGGACTGGGCTGCGACCCGGCGATCCTCGGCTAAGGCGGCGCGGTCACGCTGTTCTTGGCGGGATTGGGCTAGCAGAATCAGGGGAGCGGAGTACGCCGCCTCCACGGAGAGCAGCAACGTCAACATGATGAAGCTGGGGGCGGGGTCGAGCGTCAACACCGTGGAGTTGAGCGTAATCCAGACGATGATGAACACGCTCATCCAGATTATGAACCCTGGGGAACCCATCACGCGCGCCACCAGTTCTGAGAAACGCCCGAAAGCGTCGCCGTCTACGCCGCCGGGGTGCCACCCTCGCAGGCGACCGGGGGT
>JAITED010000095.1 GCA_031282235.1 Propionibacteriaceae bacterium
GTGGTGTTCGTGCTCGCCGGAGCCTCCCAGATGAGCATAAAACGTTTTCTGGTTTTAGATTGCATCTCCTGTTTCGCATGGTTGCTGCTCCATTTCATGTTGGGTTACATCATCGGTGACCCGGTGGTTACGGTGCTGAAGCAGTACGCCAAATACTCCAACTACGTCGCTATCGCGCTAGTGGTGTTCGTCATCGGCACCGCAGTAGTGAACGGGACACGCAAAGCGCGCGCCGGGGCATGACTAACGGGGCCTGACTAAGCGGCGACTTGATAACGCGGATACCGCGCCCGGTTGGTGTCGCGTAAGCGCAACAGGCGTTTCACTAGCATCGGGTTGTAGAGGTAGGCGGCGGGGGTGTCTATGAGACGGCAAAGCAGTTGATAATAGCGCACCGGGCTCAAACCCAACTCGCGGATTTGAGTGGCTTTCGATGCGCGATACCGCCACCAGTTGGCTTCCAAATCAAGCACTTCCTCCTCTAGGAGGCTCAACCCGGATTCGGCGTGTGATGCAGTTTCGTAATCTAATACGGCAGTTGTGGTGTGGCTGTGTTCCCTCATGTAGGTAACACTATGCGGCCCCACTGACATTTTTTGATGCCTCCTGAGCGGCTGCGGCGGCGGCAACATCAAAGCTGCGAATCTGTTCGATGAGGCGGTCCAGCCCGCTGGCAGGCAGCGCGCCAGCTTCGGCGTACACCAGCGTGCCGCCCTTGAACGCCATCAGGGTAGGAATCGCCTGAATCGCCATCGCCCCGGCTAACTCCTGCTCGTCCTCGGTGTTCACCTTGGCGAACGCGAAGTCGGTGTGCTTCTCGCTCGCCGCCTCGAAGATGGGGCCAAACTGCCGACAAGGGCCGCACCACGGTGCCCAAAAATCGACCAACAGGAGGTCGTTGCCCGCGATAACCTCAGTGAAGTTGTCCTTGTTAGCAGTGATAATCGCCATGATGTCCTCCTAATGGGCGTATTGCGATGTCAAAAGTTTCTATACGTAGTAACGGCAAGAGTCTATGCGATATTCCGGCAACTTAAGCAGCCAAACGCTCGGTTACGTAGTCGATGCAGGCGGTGAGGGCTCGCACATCGGCGGGGTCAACGGCGGCGTACACCCCGATGCGCAGTTGGTTGCGCCCCAGCGAGCGATACGGCGCGATGTCCACGATGCCATTTGCGCGCAGTACCCGCAACAGCGCTTGGGTGTCGATGGTCGCATCGAAATCAATGGTGCAAACCACCGGGGAACGCAACGCAGGGTCGGTGACGAATGGCGTAGTCAAAGGGTTATTTTGGGCCCAAGTGTAGATGTGGGACGACGACTGCGTGGTACGAGCCACCACAAACTCCAACCCGCCAGCGTCTAGCATCCAGCGCAACTGTTGCTCCAGCAGGAACAAGGTGGCGATGGCTGGGGTGTTGTACGTCTGGTCTTTACGGGAGTTTTCCACCGCCAACGTGAGGTCGAGCAGCGGCGGTATCCAGCGCGACTGGGCAGCTTTAATACGCGCAGCGCGCTCCAGCAGCGCCGGGGAGCAGTACGCCACCCACAAGCCCCCGTCGGAGCTGAAATTTTTCTGCGGCGCGAAGTAATACGCATCTGTGGCCGAGATGTCGGCAGTCATGCCCCCGGCGGCGCTGGTAGCGTCTATCAACACCAACGCAGCGCTATCAATCCCCGCAGGCCGCAAAACTGGGGTGCGCACCCCAGTGGAAGTCTCGTGTTGCGCCCAAGCGTATGTGTCTACGTCGGGAGATGCACTCGGCACCACCGCTGCTCCCGCTGGCACTTCGTATACCACCGGTTCCTCTAGGAACGGTGCGGCGGCTGCGGCGGCGAATTTACGGCTGAACTCGCCGCAAACCCCGAACGCGCCGCGCCGCGCGATGAGCGCGCAGGTGGCCAAATCCCAAAACAGTGAAGCGCCGCCGTTGCCGAGTACCACCTCGTATCCGTCGGGTACGGCGTAGAGGGCGCGTAACTGTTCCCGAATCGCGCCCACTAGGTTGCGTATCGGCGGTTGCCGGTGCGACGTACCCATCAGATGATGCGCCGCACCCAAAGCCTGGAGCGCTTCGCGGCGTATCTGCGCTGGCCCAGAGCCGAATCGGCCATCTTTAGGCAGCAGCGCGGCGGGGATAACGATGTCGGTCATGGTGTCGATTGTGTCACAAGCTAGCGGTGGAATCACATACGTACAGCCCCGGCGCTTAAGTGTCCCCAGCGCCGGGGCTGTACGTATCGAATTGCGAATAGTTAGCCGGTGACCCAGCGCAACAGCGGCCCTTGCATGAAGTAGAGCGCGAACATGAACGCGGAGCCCCACATGATTGGGTGGATGTCTTTGGCCTTGCCAGCAAAGACTTTCACCAATACGTATGTGATGAAGCCGCCGCCGATACCGACGGTGATGGAGTAACCGAACGGCATCAAAATGGCGGTGACATACGCCGGAATCGCCAGCGTGGGCTCTTTCCAAGGCACTTCACCAAGCTGAGTGACCATCAGGAAGCCGACGAACACCAGCGCCGGAGCGACGGCCTCAGACGGCACCATGTTGGTGAGCGGCGAGATGAATACGGCGGCTAGGAACGCGGCACCGGTGACGAGGTTGGCGAAACCGGTACGCGCCCCATCGCCGACACCGGAGGCCGATTCGATGTAGGAGGTGTTAGACGAAACTGAGGCGGCACCACCAGCGATAGCGCCGATGGAGTCAACCAGCAGGATTTCACGCAAGTGCTCCGGTTCGCCCTTGTCACTGAGGAGGTTGCCCTCAGCGCCGATGGCGACCACGGTGCCCATGGTGTCAAAGAAGTCGGCGAGCAGCAGCGAGAATACGAACATCAGCCCGGTGATGATGCTAGCGAACGAGAAGCCGCCCGCGATTACAGCCCCATCAGCGCCTACGCTCCAGGATTGGAAACCGCCCAGCAGGTCGATACGTCCCAACAGGGAGAGGTCGGGGAGACCGAAATCGGAGAGCAACTGCGGCACGTTCAGCGACCAGCCGGTGACTACGCCATCGTTTTGGGTGCCGATAGGGTGGATGCTCTGTCCGATGATGGCGAGCGCGGTGGCTCCCACGATTGCGATGAGGAACGCCCCGCGTACCTTCTTGGTGTAGAGCGCAATCAGTGTGAACAGCCCCAGTACGAACACCACCATGGGGAACCCGTCGATGGAGGTGGAGACGCCGAACGTGGTGATGGTGCCGGAGCCTTTACGGATGATGCCCGCGTCCACCAGACCGATGAAGGCGATGAACAGGCCGATACCAGCGGAGATGGCGAAGCGCAACGCCGGAGGCACCGCGCGGAACACCGCTTCCCTAAAGCCGGTGAATACCAAGATGGTGATTAGGATGCCGTCCCACACCACGACACCCATCGCGGCTTTCCAAGGCATGAACTGGGTCAATACGTAGGCAACCATGGAGTTGATGCCCAAGCCGGTAGCCAGCGCCACCGGGTAACGCCCCACGATGCCCATCAGAATCGTCATCACCCCAGCGACTAGGGCGGTAGCGGCGGCGACGGCACCCATAGATGCGCCGACCGCGCCATCCTCGGTGGGCAACATGCCGTTCACCAAGCGCCCCTCGATGTCAGTTGCGGTGCCGATGATGATGGGGTTGAGGACGATGATGTAGGCCATGGTGAGGAAAGTCACCAGACCACCACGCGCCTCACGACCGATAGTAGAGCCGCGGCGTTTGATGCCGAACCAATTATCAATAGTAAAACCGCTAGTCACAGCCTTTTCCTGCGGTGCAGGCGGGGCAGTTGTAGCGGTTGTTTTCTTATTAGGAGTTTTTTTCGCATTAGCAGCGGCTGGTTTCCCAGCCGATTTAGAAGCGGTTTTTGCCATGCGTTAAATGCTACCCAGCCATCCCCAAAACTCCGCACTCCTGTCCACAAAGTGGGGCAAATGCCAGCGGAGAGCGTCAGATACGGGTTCAGTCGAAGATGCTTTGGTCTATGCCGATGGTGTCATAGACGGGGACGGGGATGTCGATTTCGCGTTCTTCGGCTACGACATCGGAGTGGCCACCGCAACCGTGGTCGAAAGAGACCACCCGGGCATCAAAGGGGGAGTACTCGTTGGTGCAGACCCCAAAGATGTTGCCCAATCGCCCGGAGAGCCGGATGAAGAAACCGCAGCTGATGCAGTTAGCGGGAGCGAAGCGCGTATCTGGGCCGTTCGGGCCGCCCGAGCCGCTAATCCAGCGCACGGCGGTTTGGGTGCGCCCAGCGGGCGAAAGCAGCCGCTCACGCCCCAACCCCAACTCGGCCACTAGAGCCCGGGTGAGTGACCACTCGGCGGGGTCGTCGTCTGGCAACATCTCGCCGCCGGTGAAGCCCGGCTCTAGGCGGGGGTCGTTGTCGAGGGTGGGGAGCAGCATACCGGGGGCGATGTCACCGGGTTGCAAACGCTCACTCCACGGCACCCAAGCTGGGGCGAGCAGCGCCGTTTCGGAGGCGGGCAACAACACCACCTCGTCCACCGTGGCCGATTTAGCGCGTGGCACCCGGGTCATGGTAACCGCCCACGCCCAGCCGGGGTACGCCGGGTGGGTGCAGGTGAAGTAGTGAGTGGCCATACGTTCGCCGTCGGAGGTACACCACAGGTGCTCGCCCACGCCGAAGTCCGCTGCGGCCACCGTAGCGGCTGCACGAGCCTGTTCCACGGCCTTAGCGATAGTGTTGTCTGGCCGTGGTGTTACCTGCGCCATACGCTCACAGCTCCAACTCGTCGGCCACTGCCCGCAGCATGGTGGCTACTTTGGTGGCGAGTTTCGGGTCGGGGTAGCGGTCTCTGCGATAACCGTTGCCGATGTTATCCAACAGCTTGATGAGGTCTTCAAACATCACCGCCAACGTCTCCGGCGGCTTACGCTGCGCCTTTGACAAGCTGACGGGGGCTTCAAGCACAGCCACGGATAGCGCCTGTTCGCCTTTGCGACCCTCAATTACTCCGAACTCGACTTTCTGTCCCGCTTTGAGGGTCGCTAGCCCCGCGGGCAACGCTTGCGCGCGCACATACACGTCGCCACCATCGTCTTTGGTGATGAAGCCGAAGCCTTTCTCCGCGTCATAGAAACGCACTTTGCCTGTCGGCACGACTAGCCTGCTTTCCTCTAATTTCTTTTAGTACGCACCTCTAAGTGCGCCCGTACATGACAAGCCTAGCTTGTGGTTTCAGATGGCGCTAGCGCGCCGTAGACTAAAACGCATGGATGAGCGGAACGCAAACACTGATTTCGGCTACCCGTTCGGGTTTGCTGCCCCCAGTGACGCGCCGATGTTCGTACTTCCGGAGGGTGTGGATTGGCTGCAACCGTTGCAACCCAGCCCGGGGCAACCGGTGGGGTATCAGCCGCCGAGCGCGGACACACCGCCGTTAGAAAACATCGCTCCAGCGCCGGAGGAACACCGCGACCCAGCGCAGCCGTTCGACAGATTTGCCGCTGCTACCGACGCAGCCGAAACCCCGTGGAGCCCCAAGCAGCCGATAGCGACAAGCGGTTGGGATTCGCTCTCCGAATCGGCTGCGGCCACTTCTGACCAGTACGCCGATTTCGCGCCGCCCACCGGAGCGCCGGTTACGCCCGCTCATACGCCCGTGCGCCAACCCATCCCGGCGTTCCCGCCGCCGCACCCCACCACCCACACCGGCGCGCCTGAATCATACGCGGCCAGCGCCGCCAGCATCGCCCGCGCCACGTATCCGATGGGCGGGGCAAGCCATCCGGCGAGTTACCCAGCAGCAAATTATCCAGCGGGTTATCCGACAACCCCTAGTCAACAGCCGTTACCGGGGGTTTTGCCCGGTTGGAACCCCAACCAGCCGCAGGGGGCGCAGCAGCCGTATTTTCCGCAGCTTGAATCCAGCGACCAAAACCTGTGGCAGGTTATCGGTTGGCCGTTCTTCGTTGTGTTGGCCATCGGGGTCTGGTTCCCGGAGTTAGCCATAGTCGCGCTGGGGGTGGCGTTCATTCTGAGCGCTCGCATCACGGTGGGGCACACTTACGTGCGCAAGCTGTTCGCGTATCTGATCATGGCGGGGTTCGCGGTGTGGGTCGTCAATCAGGCCATCTGGGCTGGGGCGCTCGATTGGGATCTCAACCTGCCGCCGCTGCTGTTTCGCGGGCTGTGTCTGACTGCCCTTGTCGGCACTCCGATAGCAGTAAACTTGGCGCGGCAGCGGCCAGTGGGCTGACTTGCGGCGCAGTAACTAAATACGTAATACGAAACAGATAATACGTATATACGCAGCAGAGCTTGTTACGGCGTAATCGTATCCAACAGCTGCGGTATGAATCCGGGCACGAAACGCTCATCCAAAGCGATGATGGACTCGTCAACTTCGCCGTACTCTACGAAAGTGTCCTTGTCAGCGGCGAAGAAGCGGGTGATGTCGGCGGGGAACACCCGCAGGTTCTCCAACTGCTGGGCGGTGAACCAACCCTCTCCCAAAATCGTAGCCACTTCCACCGCTGTGAAACCGGAGTTGTCAACCGGTAACGGAGTGTCGATGTCCACCAAGAAGAACTGTTCCTCCTGCACCAGCACCTTATCGGAGTAGCCGTGAGCGACGATACGGTGCGCCACCGGGCCCACTAGGTCATCCAAACCGACCGTCCAACCGGTTTCCTCAAACAGTTCCCGCACCCCTGCCGCTTGGAACGTTTCATCATCGTCCAACCCGCCGCCGGGCGTCATCCACCACTCCATGCCTGCGCCGGGGTCGGAGTCGTGCTGCAAAAAGATACGCACCGAGCCCCCCGCGCCGGTACGCACGATAAGCCGCGTCGCCCGCCGTACCACGATAGGGCGTTCGTTGGGAGTTAGCGGTTGAAATGCGTGGGTTTGCCCCGGATCTGGAATCATCCCCTGAGCCTAGTCC
>JAITED010000037.1 GCA_031282235.1 Propionibacteriaceae bacterium
ATCTACGCCATTATGGCCATCTCCGGCAGCTGGACTCCCCGGCTTGGCCTTGACTTAAGGGGCGGCACCACCGTAACCCTCACCGCTCAGGCGGCAACTGGGACTGGCCCGCAAGCTCCGGCTCCGACCACCAGCACCACCCCATCTGAGAGCGAAACTGTGGGAACTGGCGAGACCCCAGCGGCGGACGATACGCCCGGTGTCACCGCAACCACCACCCCAGACACCGACCCAGCGGCCACGCCTAGCGCTGACCCGAGTGCGACGCAAACCACAGGTGCAACCGCCGCCCCCGATGCTGAGAAACAGGCGCAGGACTGGGCAGAGGCCATGAATGAAGCGGTGGGCATCATCCGGGAGCGGGTCGATTCGTTGGGTGTCGGTGAAACCAACGTGCAGCAGGCGGGCACCAGCCAGATAGAGATTCAGGTGCCCAACATCGACTCCACCGACCTAGTAGAACTGGTGGGGCAGACCGCAAAACTGGCGTTCCGTTCCGTCATCACCTACGACTACAGCGCCGTTGTGCCGCCGAGCGTCGCCCCCTCCAGTGACCCTTCTGCTACGCCGAGCGCTGATGCCACTTTAGAGCCCACCTCTCCCGAAACGCCAGGGGCTACCACTGCCCCCACTCCGAACGTACCGGCTCCGACGATGACCCCGGCGTTACCAACGGCTCCGACCTCGCCGCGCCCCACCGCGCCGGGTGCCAACCCCAATACGGATTTCGATTCGTTGCTGCGCTGGGAGCCCACGTCGCTGGACACCGCCGATTTCGCTAACTGGAAGTGCGGCGACTATTTCCCGAACGTGTGGGATCAACCGCTGTTCGCCTGTGATGAGACCGGCACCATCAAATATCTCCTCGGCCCGGCCATTATTCAGGGCGAATCGGTGACCAAATCCACTGCTGGGCTTCCCTCTGGAGAGCTGAATTACGTAGTCACCTTAGAGTTCGACTCGCTGGGCAGCGAGCAGTTCTACGCGGCCACCAGCTATCTGTCCTCGCAGACCAGCCCGCGTAACCAGTTCGCTATCGTATTGGACACCAAAGTGGTGTCGGCTCCTTCGGTGAGTACGGCCATCGCCAACGGTTCTGCGACCATCTCTGGTTCTGGCATCACCGCTGAGAGTTCGCAGGCGCTGGCTAGGGTGTTGCGCTACGGCGCACTGCCGCTATCGTTCGATGTTTCCAGCGTGGACACCGTATCGCCCACCTTAGGCGGTGAGCAGTTGCGGGTCGGCATCATCGCTGGTCTGATTGGGTTGGCGTTGGTGCTCGTCTACTGCATCATCTACTACCGGGCGCTGTCGTTAATCATCTTTGGTTCGCTGGCCGCCGCCGGGGTTATCACCTACGGCGTGATTGTGCTGTTGGGTGAGGCTATCGGGTTCGCGTTGAACCTGCCGGGCATCGCCGGTGTCATCATGGCCATCGGAATCACGGCTGACTCGTTCATCGTATATTTCGAGCGGATTCGAGACGATGTACGCGAGGGGTTCAGCCTGCAACACGCCATAGAAACCGGCTGGGACAAGGCACGGGGTACGGTCGTAATCGCTGACTCTGTGCAGTTGCTCTCCGCGTTAGTGCTGTTCTTCCTAGCTATCGGCTCGGTGCGCGGCTTCGCATTCACACTGCTGGTCTCCACCATTATCGACCTGTTCATCGTGTTCTACTTCACGAAACCGATTGTCACAGTGTTTGGGCGCAGCGAGTTCTTCAAGTCCGGGCATCCTTGGTCGGGCTTCGACCCCGAACACTTGGGGGTCACTGTTGAGATGATTCGTGGCGTGCGCGGCAGCGGCGTCACCCGAACTCTACCCACCACGCGGAAGGAGGTCTGAGATGAGCGAGACTCCGTTCCCGGAGCGTGAAACCCTCACCGAAGCTGAAGCTCCGGCTGAAACTCCGGCCAAAAAGAACCCGCCATTTTCACTGAACGGCAACCAGCAACCACTGTTGCCCAAAGTGGGGTTCGTACACCGGCTATACACCTCCGACTTCGATGTGGACTTCGTAGCCAAGCGCAAGCTGTGGTTCGCCATCTCGGGCGTTATCGTATTGCTCTGCATCGCTTCCGTCGTATTCAAGGGTTTGGTGCTGGGCATCGAGTTCAAGGGCGGGTCGGTGTTTCAGGTGCCCGCCGCCATCACCGACTCCACCATCTCCGACTACACGAGCGTGGTGAACGACTCCGGGTTGCCCGAGATGGACGGCACCGAAATCACCACCACCAGCGCCAGCGTGCGGATTCAGGTGCGTAGCCTCAGCAACGACGAAGTGGAGGTGTTGCGGCAAGCGTTAGCTGACAAAGCCGGGGTGCCACTGGACGAGATTACCTACCAGTTGGTGGGGCCGTCGTGGGGGCCACAGATTACCCAGAAAGGCGTGCAGGCGCTTGTCATCTTCGTAGTGCTAGTGGCGTTGCTTATCAGCGTCTATTTCCGCAACTGGAAGATGGCCACCGCCGCGCTAATCGCTTTAGCGCATGACGTAATCGTCACCATCGGTGTCTACTCGTTGATTGGGTTCGCTGTCACCCCCGCCACCATCACTGGGGTGTTGACCATCTTGGGTTACTCGTTATACGACACCGTGGTGGTGTTCGATAAGGTACGCGAAAACACCCGCGATTTGTCACACCGCGACTATACGTTCTCCGATGGTGCCGACCGCGCTGTCAACGAGGTGTTTGTGCGCTCCATCAACACCACCATAGTTGGGGTGCTGCCGGTGGCGGCGCTGCTGCTGGCGGGCATGATTTGGCTGGGGGGCACTGGCCCGCTGCCGGATTTGGGTCTAGCCATGATGGCGGGCATGATCGCCGGTTCTTGGTCGTCACTGTTTGTCGCCACTCCGCTGTTGTGCGTATTAGTTGAGGCTGAACCCGCGATGAAAGCGCACCGGTTGGCTGTGGAGCGCCGGAAAGCTCGCAGTCGCACCAAGGTTATTGAGACGACCGTCGCAGTAACAGAAGAACCTGTTAGCGTCGCTGTAGTGCCAACGTTGGCCGAGGCAGCTGGCAGGCCACAACCCAAGAAACTCTCGCGTGCCGAGCGCGCGCGTACTGAACGCAAGAGGACATAATGGCAACCGATTTGGAGATTATCGCATCGCTAATCCGTCCGGTTCATGATTTCCCTAAACCCGGTGTGTTGTTTCGGGATATTACCCCGTTGATTGGTTCCCCGGCGGGGCTGCGTGCCGTCACCGCTGGGCTGTTGAATGCGGTGCCCGGCGACATTGACGTGGTGGCGGGCATCGAATCTAGGGGTTTCATCTTTGGGGTGCCTTTGGCGCTGGAGTTGGGGGTGGGCTTCGTGCCGATTCGCAAACCCAACAAGCTGCCGGGGCCGGTTTACAGCCAGCCGTTCGATTTAGAGTACGGTTCCTCCACCTTGAGCATCCATCAGGACTCGCTACAACCCGGTCAGCGGGTGCTGTTGGTGGATGACTTGCTGGCCACTGGCGGGACGTTAGTGGCTGGGGCGCAGTTGATTGACCAAGTTGGGGCGGACACCGTACACGTATCTGTGGTCATTGAGTTGACTGACCTCGGTGGGCGCGCCAAACTCGCTGCGCAGCGCGGCATCGTCTCCGTCACTTCGCTAATCAGCTACTGATGTAGCCCCCTTCTCGAAGACTGATGGAGCCCCCTTCTCGAAGGGGGTGCTGCCAAAGGCAGCGGGGGTTTCTTGAGCAGCGGGGGTTTCCTGAACTGCCAAAAAGGCGTTGATTTCGGCGGCGGTGGGCGCGGTATCGGGGCCGTGACGGCGTACTTTAATAGCCCCAGCGGCGTTGGCGCGCAGGCAGGATTCGTTGAGGGTGAACCCGGTCAGTAAACAAGCGACCATTACGCCCACATGGGTGTCCCCAGCACCGTTGGTGTCCACGGCGCGCTGCGGGAAGCCGGGGAGGTACGTGCTGACGCCACGGGCATGGGTGAGGCATCCGGCGGCGCCGTCGCGGATTACGATACGGGCGCTGGGGTGGAGGTATTTGGCGACCCGTGGGGCGGCGGCGCGCATGTCGTGCTCGCCGGTTAGTTCATACGCCTCAAAGGCGTTCGACGACCAAAGCGTAGTCAAATCCAAAATGGCATCGCGGGTGCGCTGCGAAACTCGCGCTAGCGCGGCACCGGGGTCTAACACAATCTCCACGCCGGAGGGCAGTTCTTGCAACCATCGCAACAGCGGGTCGCGGGTGCGCCCCTGCAAGGTGTATCCGGATACGCACACGTAATCGCCCGGTTGTGGCTGGGAGGTGGCCAGCGACTCCACGGAGATGATACGTTCTGCGGCCTGCACGGTGACGAAAGTGCGCTCGCCAGTGCGCTCCACAAATACGATGCACACCCCCGAGTCGCACTCCAACACCGGGGGAGACGAGATGGTCACTCCTACGGCATCCAGTGCCGCCCGGATAGTGTCAGCGTAGCGCCCTGTGCCCACCGACCCCGCGTGTACACACTGCGCCCCGGAGCGCGCCGCCGCGAGATGCACATTCACCGCACTAGCCGCATAAAACGCCACCGAATCAGCGATAGTGTTCTCCGAACGCTCCGGCAGCGCCGGAATATTCACCACTTGGTCAACCATCGCCTGCGCCGTATGAATTAACCTACCCATAGTTTGAGTATCGCACATGCAACACCCCTGCGTCACGTTGCGACTGACGCGCAACAT
>JAITED010000043.1 GCA_031282235.1 Propionibacteriaceae bacterium
CAGGACATCATCGACAAGATCATCAAGTTGAGCAACCCAGAAGCCGGGATCCGGCAGTCGTTCACCTTGGTGCCGTCTGATCCGAACTACGATTACGTGACCACGGCCAACAAGCAGGAAATCACCTACCCCGGTGGCGAAGCAGGCATTGAGAAGGCGAAAGAGCTGTTGGCTCAGGCTGGTGTCACCGGCACCATCGACGTGCGGTTCCTGTTTGCTGATAACAACACTCGGCGCCAGCAAGAGTTCACGTTGATTCAAGAGTCCGCCGCCAAGGCTGGCTTCAACGTGCAGACCATCAACGCCGGCGATAAGTGGGGCACCCTGTTGAGCACCGCGCAGAACTCCTACGATGCGTCGCTGTTCGGCTGGCAGACCTCCTCAAGTGCGGTCACCGAACCCGCTGGCAACTTCGTAACTAACGGCGGTAACAACTACGGTGGCTTCAGCAACGCTGAGCTTGATGCGCTCTACGCAGAGTTGATGACTACGCTGGATAAGGATCGGCAGCGCGAGATCGTTGCTGGGGTTGAAACCATCCTCGTTGCGGAGGGCTTCGGCACCACCATCTTCCAGTTCCCGGAGATCACCGCGTGGGATTCTCGTTTGAAGAATGTCACCTACATCACGTTTATGCCGACTGTCATAAACAACTTCTACGAATGGAAGTGGGAGGCCTAACCCTTATCGGGTTAGTGTGACCCAAATCTAGTCACTCATTGTGGGTAGCCCCTCTTAAGTTTGAGGGGGGCTACCCACAAGACTTAATAGGTTATCGGTCGGGGATATCCTGCCTGGGCGGCGATGCCACCGGCAGATGCTTGGTAGTTTTATTCGGACGAGATGCGTAGGAGAGTGTATGTGGAAGTATGTTGCGCGGAGAACCGCGTTGGCGCTGGGAACGCTGTTTGTGCTTTCCCTCATCGTCTATCTGCTGGTCGATATATCCATTGACCCGCTAGATGATTTACGGGCGAACCCCGCCCCCAATCGACCGCAGTTGATAGCAAGTCGAGTAGCCATGCTAGAACTCGATAAATCTTGGCTGGTGCGATATTGGCATTGGTTCACCAGTTTTATCACCGGGGATATGGGCACCGCTTGGCGCTCGGGTAACACAGTTTCTAGCCTGATGGGCACCGCAGTGGCGACCAGCTTCTCGCTGGTGATTGCGGCTACGGTGATCGCCCTCGTACTGGGCTCCTGCGTGGGCATCGTCTCCGCGCTTAGGCAGTACACCGGCTTTGATTACTCAATCACTTTCGTATCTTTCATCCTTTACTCGCTGCCCGTTTTCTGGGTGGCCGTGTTGTTGAAGCAGTTCCTAGCCATCGGGTTGAATAACTTTTTAGCTGACCCCGGCTTAAATGTGGTGGGGGTGTTAATTTTCGCCGCAGTGTTCGGATTGTTCTGGGTGGGAGCCATCGGTGGTTCGGGCAGACGGCGCGCCGTAGTCTTTCTTACGGCTACGGCGGTCACTTTCGGCACTATCGCCTTTATCGTCACCACCGGCTGGTTGGATCATCCCCGCATCGGATACCCAGGGATGATTGTGTTCGGGCTGGGCATGACGTACGGCATCACCGTCTTGATGGCCGGGCGTGGCAACCGTAAAGCGATACTGTCCGCTTTTACCACTTGGGCGGTGGGCATCGGCGTTTTCTACGGCGTGCAGTGGCTGTTCTATTACGTGAACGCCGGCTGGCCGTTGATTTTCCTGCTGCTGCTCTCAGCTATCGGTGTTGGCTGCTTGATAGGTTGGCTTTTCGGAGGCGATGACCGGGCGGTCTCCATGCGAGTAGCGGCAGTGGTGGCTTTCCTGATGGGGGCGATGACGTTTGCGGATCGGTTGCTGCAGGCGTATCCGAGCTACTACAACAACACGTTTATTGACGGTCGAGTGATTTCGACCATCGGTGAGGGCAACATCAACCTGATTGTCAACAACAGTGATTTTTGGCTGCTGCAGATGGATCGTTTCACCCACCTGCTGCTCCCCACCCTGGCTTTAGTCCTAATCTCTTTCGCCTCCTACACCCGTTACCAGCGGGGTGCGATGCTGGAAGTGATGAATCAGGATTACATCCGTACCGCGCGCGCCAAAGGGCTCCCGGAACGGGTGGTCATCACCCGCCATGCGCTCCGCAACGCGCTGATGCCTTTGGCGGCGATTGTCCCAGTGGACTTGGTAACCTTGGTCGGCGGTGCGATTATGACGGAAACAATCTTCTCTTGGGCGGGGATGGGGCAGTTATTTATCACCTCGTTACACCAAGCGGAGATTGACCCGATCATGGCGTATGTGATGATCACCGGCGCTTTCACTCTGATTATGGCGCTGTTGGCCGACTTCTTCTATGCCCTCCTAGACCCACGGATTCGGGTGAACGCATGAAAAACAACGACGATCCACTGGCACAGTACCCCGATGGCATTCGGGCAGACTCTATGATTGATGCCGACATGGAAGATGACGGGATAATCGTTGCCGACGAGAGCACGGGGCGCGGCGATAACGCTATCGCCATCAAAGAGGTCGAAGGTCTTTCGCAAGGCCAGATAGTCTGGCGGCGCTTCTTACGACATAAAGGAGCCATGGGCGGCCTGACTGTGATACTGCTGATGGCGGCGTTCTCTTTCTCGGCGATGGGAATTGGCCCCATCTCGGGCTGGTGGAAATACCAAGACCCATCCCAGACGCACCCGATGCATAACGACAAAGGTGAGCCCACACTGTCACTGCCCACTTGGTTAGGTGGTGAGGGTTGGGAGTTCGGTGAACATCCATTCGGCCAGAGCCAAATCGGTTCCGACTACTTCGCGCAGGTGCTTGCTGGCGTGAAAACATCGCTGACCGTCATGGTTATTTTGGGCTTGACCGTGCTGATTATCGGGGTGCTGATTGGTTCCCTAGCGGGTTACTACCGCGGTCGGATTGATTTGTGGTTGATGCGGTTGAGCGACTTAGTGATTGTATTGCCAACTATCGTGATTGGAGCGGTGCTGGGGTCTTTGCTTTCGCTGGCACCCATCAAACTCGGCTGGTCTATCGCCACCACTCAAATGGTGCGATCGTATATGCCGGTGCTGTTGGCGATACTGCTGGGGTTGATTCTGTGGCCATCCATGTCCAGATTGGTACGCGGCGATTTTATGAGTCTAAGCCAACGCGAGTTCGTGGATTCCGCGCGGGTTGCCGGAGCCTCCGATTGGCGCATCATGACCAAACACATCCTGCCCAACGCGATGGGTGTAATCATCGTCAACTTGACCCTCATTATGAGCCAATCCGTCATCTTGGAGACCGCTTTGAGCTTCTTGGGCTTCGGGATTCAAGCCCCCAGCATGTCGCTGGGGCGGCTGATTTCAGAGAACCAAGGCGCGTTTATGACTAGGCCGTGGTTGTTCTGGTGGCCAGGGCTGTTCATCATTCTGGTTGCGCTGAGCGTCAACTTCATCGGTGACGGTTTGCGGGACGCTTTCGACCCGCGGGGTCGCAGATTACCGAGCAAGAAAGAGATGTTGAAGGCAACCATCATCGGCAATCAGGCGAATACGACCGCCGCAGCTGATGAGATTGTGGATCTATCCGAGGTGAACGTTAGTGAGGTGGACGCATGAGTGGCGTAGCTGAGAAATTACGTAGCCTACCGGCATCCGTTTGGAACTACGTATTCCCGAATGAGGAGGAGTTGACCGGGCAGGTTGACCCGCACACCGGTGCCGTCCGGCTTTCCCGGCGTCTCGGGGGGGACAATGTGCAGAAGGGCGACTCCATCTTGGAAGTCACCGATTTGGGCGTCAACTTCTGGGTCAACGGGGAGTGGTTCGCTGCCGCTGAGCACGTCAACTACGAACTGCACGCTGGCGAAGTGTTGGCGATAGTGGGGGAGTCGGGTTCCGGCAAAACCCAATCGTCGATGGCGTTGCTGGGGCTGTTGCCCCCCAACGGGCGCGCTACGGGCTCTGCGAAGCTAAAAGGGGTGGAACTGATTGACCTTGATGCGGCTGCCATGCGTGAGATTCGTGGTAACGAGATTGCGGTCATCTTCCAAGAGCCAATGACGGCGCTCAACCCGGTTTATACCGTTGGGTTCCAGATCGCGGAGACGCTCAGGGCGCACTTCATCATGTCCCCGAAAGAAGCTAGAGAGCGGGCGTTGGAGTTGATGCGGCTGGTGGAGATTCCCGAGCCAGAAAAGTCGTATGACAAGTATCAACACCAGCTCTCCGGTGGGCAGCGGCAGCGTATTATGATTGCGCAGTCGTTGGCTTGCGACCCGAAACTGCTGATTGCCGATGAGCCAACTACCGCTTTGGACGTGACGGTGCAGGCCGAAATCCTCAAGCTGATGCGCAGTTTGCGCGAGCGGGTGGATGCCGCCATCATCCTAATCACGCACGATATGGGCGTGGTTGCGGATATGGCCGACCGCATCATCGTCATGAAAGACGGCAAGGTCGTTGAGCACGGTCAGGCGGCGGATATTTTCTATAACCCGCAGCATCCCTACACCAAGGCGTTGCTGAAAGCGGTGCCGCACTTAGGAACGGTCAATCTGGTCACGCCCCCGGCGTATAACTACTCCATCGTGGAACGCGATGGTGAGCCGGTGCCGATAGCCCCCGGTGACCCGGGTGCAGAGCCGGTGCTGTTGATGGAGGACGTGGCTATTGAGTACCCCGCGCAGGGTCGCCGCCCTGCGTTCCGCGCCGCTGAACACATCAACCTGCGTATCGACCCCGGTCGTGTCGTGGGGTTGGTGGGCGAATCCGGTTCCGGGAAAACGACCGTGGGGCGCGCCATCGTGGGGTTGCTGCCGATTAAAGAGGGCAAGCTCACCGTGGCTGGGAAAGACATCACCGGCGCGAAGAATAAAGAGTTGCTGAACTGGCGCAAGGATGTGGGCATTGTTTTCCAAGACCCCGGCTCGTCCTTGAACCCCCGGCTCCCGGTGGGCGAATCCATCGGGGAGGCGCTGTTCCTGCATGAACATCTGCGTGGCAAGGAGTTATCTAGCCGGGTAGAGGAGTTACTGGAGCTGGTGGAGCTGCCCAAGTCGATGCGGAACCGTTACCCGCACGAGTTCTCTGGCGGCCAACGCCAGCGTATCGGTATCGCTCGGGCATTGGCGTTGCGTCCCAAACTGCTGGTGGCGGACGAACCCACCTCCGCGCTGGACGTCTCTATTCAAGCCAGAGTGCTAGATCTGTTTCTGGATTTGCAGGCGCGCTACAACTTCGCGTGCCTGTTCATCTCCCACGACCTAGCCGTAGTGGAAACGCTGAGCTCCCAAATCGCTGTGATGAGCAAAGGCCGCCTAGTGGAGGTAGGCCCCACACCCCTCATCGTGTCCGAGCCGCAGCATCCCTACACGCAACGGTTGTTGGCCGCGGTTCCGGTGCCTGACCCAGCGCAGCAACGGGAGCGCCGCGAACTGCGCGACGCTGTATTCGCCTCCCAAGTTTCCTGATTTATTTAGGACGCAGTGTGGTTGGGGGAATGTTTAGGTGCTGCCTAGATTCGGCAACGTACGCAACGATTAGCGCTGTGTGCGTAGTACGTGGCAGAATATGTGGCGTTGTCGCGTGGCGGGATACCCTCTCATGTCGTGCTCGCGGCGCAAACGAATCTTGACCGGTGCGCACCCACTCGCTTCGGTTAGATTCACCGACTCGCCGGGGAAGTCCCGGCCAATACAAAATTAGGAGAGACCACACCCGTGGCAACCAGGATTCGTCTAAAGAGGCTCGGAAAAATACGCACGCCTCACTATCGTGTCGTCATCATGGACTCGCGCTCAAAGCGTGATGGCCGTTCCATTGAGGAAATCGGTCGGTATAACCCCAAGTCTGACCCGTCGGTCATCGTAATCAACTCGGAGCGGGCGCAGTACTGGCTAGGTGTCGGCGCACAGCCGAGCGAGCCGGTGATTGCGCTGCTGAAACGCACCGGCGATTGGCAGAAGTTCACCGGCGACACCAGCCCCTCCGGCGTGGATGTGGCTGCACCGAAGCCGGACAAGGCTGAACTTTTCAACCGCGCGCTGGCTGAGGCTGACGGTGAACCGCTCGTCTCCGCTATCTCTAAGGGCAAGCGGGGTAAGAAAGCTGAAGAACCCGCCCCGGTCGAGGAGCCCGCTGCTGACGCTGATGCTGCCGCAGAACCGGCTGAGGCCGCCGCTGAGACTGCTACGGAGAGCGCTGCGGAGTCTACGGAGGTGGAGTGATGCTCGCTGACGCACTCACCCATCTGGTGCAAGGCATCGTTTCACATCCGGAGGACGTGCGGGTGCGCAGCCGCGAGCTGCGTACTGGCAACGCCCTTGAGGTGCGGGTACACCCCGACGACGTGGGCAAAGTGATTGGTCGTCAAGGCCGCACCGCGACGGCGATACGTACCGTAGTCGGTGCCTTGGCCGGACAAGCTGGCACCCGGGTCGATTTCGTAGACGTGGAACACAAGCCCGCTAGGTCGGCTGGTCGTACTCGGCAGTTCAGGCCAAACCGCCCCAATACGCGGCAACGCTAACTCAAGGCGTAGCCCGTGGAAGTGGTGGTGGGCGAGGTCATCAAAGCCCACGGCGTACATGGCGAACTGGTGGTGGCGCTGCACACTGACGAACCGGAGCGCCGCTTCGCCATCGGGCGAGTGCTCGGCGTGGAAGGGCATCCGGAGTTAGCGCTTAAGATAACCTCCGTTAAAACCATCGCTGGGCGCTTGGTGGTCGGCTTTGCCGATTTGCTGGAGCGGGATACGGCGGAAAAAATGCGTGGCTACTTGCTCACCGCTGACGTTCCAGCTGATGAAACCCCCAGCGACCCCGAGGAGTACTACGACCGCCAACTCATCGGTCTCACCGTACTCACCGCCGCTGGCCAAGTGGCCGGTACGGTTAGCACAGTGCTGCACCAAGGGGTGCAGGATTTGCTAGTGGTCAATACGCCCTCCGGTGCCCGCCTAGTGCCCTTCGTAACCGCCCTAGTCCCCACCGTAGACCTAGCCGCCGCCACCCTGACCCTAGCCGACGTAACCGGGCTGCTTGAGGAGGATTGAGCGATGGCGGCGTGCGTATCTAATCCGTATGTCCCAGAACCACCGTTGTTGCGGCTGGAAGCTATCACTATCTTCCCGGAGTATTTTGAGCCGTTGCGGCTTTCGCTCATCGGCAAGGCGCTGGAATCCGGGCTGTTGACGCTCGCGGTGCGCGACCTGCGCGATTTCACCCACGACCGGCATCACAGCGTGGACGACACCCCGTATGGCGGCGGTGCGGGCATGGTGATGAAACCGGAGCCGTGGGGCGAAGCGCTGGATGCGGTGCTAGCGGATTCCGCACCAGCAACGCCAACAACGCCGGGAGCGGCGGGGGTGGCAGCGCCGACACTCATCTTCACCACCCCAACGGGGGAGCCGTTCACACAAACCATCGCCGAAGATTTGGCAGGGCGCAACCATTTAGTGTTTGCCTGCGGGCGCTACGAGGGAATAGACCAGCGGGTGAGCGATTGGGCGCGCAACCATTTCGACGTCCGCGAACTCTCGCTGGGCGATTACGTGCTGAACGGCGGCGAAGTGGCAGCACTTGCCATGATTGAAGCTATCGTGCGGCTAGTCCCCGGCGTAATCGGCAACCCCGACTCCCTAACCGAGGAATCATACGCCGCCACCAGCGACGGCCTACTGGAGTACCCGCTATACACCAAACCCGCTACGTGGCGCGGCCTCAGCGTTCCCGAAGTGCTACTCTCCGGCCACCACGGCGCGGTCGCCAAATGGCGGCGCGCTCAGTCCGTAGCCCGCACCGCCACGCTACGCCCCGACCTCTTAACACCTGCGCGGTCGTAAGGTCATACGCAAGCTGCCATCCGGCCATCGCGCCTAGGCTCCCGATTGGCAGATGAGGGCGCAGTATGGCAGAATTAGCGGGCTAGCTGGCGCGTGCGGCTCCTGCCACAGGGGGTCAACCGGACGAGCCGGGCATATGAAAACTAATGAACCACGAAGTGGCCTGTGGCACTGACGAGGAGAGCGATGAACCAGCTCGTTGCCGCTGTTGCGGCGTCTGCGATTAAATCAGACATTCCAACATTTCGCCCGGGTGACTCTGTGCGCGTTCATGTACGTATCATCGAGGGCAAGAACACCCGTTTACAGGTGTTTGCGGGCGCGGTGATTTCGCGCACTGGAGCCGGGGCTTCCGAATCGTTTACGGTACGCAAAATCAGTTACGGCGTGGGCGTGGAGCGCACATTCCCGCTGCACTCTCCGATTATCGAAAAAATCGAAGTGGAGCGTTTGGGCGATGTGCGCCGCGCGAAGCTGTATTACTTGCGTGGCCTGCGGGGCAAGAAAGCCAAAATTAAAGAGCGTCGCGTCTAAGGTTCGTAAGGCTCTAAAGCCCAGCTTTGTTTTTAGGTAAAGCGAGTCGGCTTTAGCGGTGATACGTCAGCGGTGTGTGCCCCGTATCCGATGAAAAGCCTCATGTTTGGGTGGTTTTACTCATAACAGGGGGTGAACCGCGGTTACGTAGACTATTCTTAGTTGTCAGTTGCAGGTTAGGGGGCAGCGTGAGCAGTGATTCCGGTATTCCTTACCCCGGACAGCCGCAGCGTGCCCGACGGGCGCTGATCGAAGAGCCCGCCACTGATGCGTTAGCGGACTTTAACCCACCGGAGCAGTTGGTTCCGCCGACAGTTTGGCAAGGCGGGTCGTTCGCGTCGGATTTTGCTGTACCGCCGCCGGTGTTGCCCGCCGCTAATGTTGACCCGGACGAGAGCGAACCCACAGTGCGAGTGGGCGGTTATGGCCGCCGTCTGGCCGCTGATGAAGCGCCGGTATCGCCGTATCCGGCTGCGCCACCGGTTGCACCGTATCCGGCAGCATCACCGGCTGCACCACCGCCACCGCCAGCGCCGGAGTCGGTGCCCCCAGTCGCTCCGGAGTACCGCCCGTATCGGCAGTATCCCCCAGTGGAGTCGTATCAGCCCGACGTGGCGGCGGAGTATCCACCGGATATACGACCGCTGGAGCCGCCGCACCCGAAAGAGCCGCCCCGGCCAAAGTTTGTTGCGGCTGGGCCGCAGGCGGGTGATAAACCAGTTGCCGAAGCTACTACGCCAGCGGACACTCTGGGTGCTGGTGACGCTGTTGGGGATACGGCGCGCAGTGCCGCTGCCACGGGTGATAAGGCTGGTCAACAGGGCGTTGACAAGCGAAGCGACAAGGATGACAAGAAGCCCGACAAGAGCGGCGAAAGCGACCAATCCGACACCGCCGCTGAGTTTAAGAGCGCCAAAACTCGCCCGCGTTGGAAAGGCTGGCTGATTGATTTAGCGGTCATCATCGTGGGGGCGATGGTGCTAACCAGCGTGCTGCGGCTGTTTGTGTATCAGGCGTTTAACGTACCCACCGGCTCAATGGAACAGACGCTTCGGAAGCAGGATTCCATCGTCGCGGTGAAACTGCTCGATTTTGAGCGCGGCGACATCGTCGTATTTGAGGATTCTTTCAATTGGCTGCGCAGCACGGGTGAGGAGCAGCCGGGGCCAGTGCGCCGCGCGTTGGAGTTCATCGGATTGCTGCCGTCCACCACCACGCAACACCTAGTGAAACGGGTAATTGGGTTGCCGGGTGACCGGGTGGTTTGCTGTGATGCGTCCACCGGTTCTTTGATGGTAAACGGGGTGGCGCTGGACGAAAGCGAGTATCTTTACTCTGTTGGCGGCACCCCCGTCTCACCGTCAACCATCACTTTTGACGTCATCGTGCCGAAAGACCGTATCTTCGTGATGGGGGATCACCGCAACGACTCCTCCGATTCCCGGTTCCACCTCTGCGACATACCGAATGAGACTGGAACGCCACGCGGCATGACGGCGTTCATCCCAATTGAGGACGTAGTGGGCAAGGTGGTAGCAATCTCTAGCCCTTGGTCACACATGCGCTGGTTCTCCACGCCGAAAGCGTTCGATAACGTGCCAGCGCCCGGCCCAGCACCAGATACCCCCACTATAAAAACCTCGCAGTGTTGACGTTGCTGCTGGCGGCGTATTTGAGTCGTATCTGAGTCGTATCTGAGTATCTGATTGTGGGGCGGTTGGGGTGAATGAAATGGGTGCAGCTAAACAGCAACGGGGGGTGCGTCGCGTATGACAATTGACCGATACGTCTACGAACGCGCCTTGTGGGAAGCCGGTATCGTACATATCGCGGGGGCAGACGAAGTGGGGCGGGGAGCGTGCGCTGGGCCGTTGGTGGCCGCCGCAGTGATACTGCCCCAAGATGCCGCCCAATTATTGCCGGACGTAAACGACTCCAAACAGCTCACCCCACTGCGCCGGGAACGGCTGGCCGCCCGTATCTACAACTGCGCTCTCGCAGTGGCGGTGGCCGAAATCGAGCCAGCCGAGTGTGACCGGCTCGGCATGGGGGCAGCCGACTTGACCGGTTTGCGTAACGCCTTGTTAGCGCTCGCCGTGCCGCCGGAACACGCGCTCATCGACGGTTTCGCAGTGAGCGGACTGCCGTATCCCCATCAAGCCATCATCAAAGGGGACTCGTTATCGGCCAGCATCGCTGCCGCGTCCATCGTGGCTAAGGTGTGGCGTGATCGGCTGATGGTGGAGTTGTCGGAATCTTGGCCGGAATACGGCTTTGAGAAGCACAAAGGATATCCGACGGCACAACATCAGGCGGCGTTGGAGTGCTACGGCCCCAGCCCGATACATCGGTTTAGCTACGCCAACGTGGCGCGTACCGTGCGCTAATAAACGGCGCGTGGCGTATAAGGGCGTATAAAGGCGTATAAATCTGGGAGTGATTGTCCCAAGATTGCGTTCATTTAAGAACTCGGGCACTTCGGTGGGTAGAGTTGGTACATCATGAGCACAGATGACTTGGAGCAGTACGAGAGCAAACTCGAACTCGACCTTTATCGGGAATACCGCGATGTAGTGGACATCTTCACATACGCGGTGGAGACAGAGCGTCGATTCTATCTATGCAACAAAGTTGACCTCAAAGTGCGCACCGAGGGCGGTGACGTCTACTACGAGGTCTCGCTAGGGGATGCTTGGGTGTGGGATATGTATCGCCCCGCGCGCTTCGTAAAAGCCGCCAAAGTGCTGACGTTCCGCGACGTATCTATCGAAGAAATTCAACACTCCGAACTGCGGGTTCCCTCGCAGACGTAACCTGCGTTGGTTTGCTCCCGGCGAGTTTTCTTTTTGCTATCGCATTTCGGGGTGCCCTGTGCATAAAACTGGAAAGTTGTCCACAGCACATTCCTTAGAGTTTTCTTACCTGTGGACAATGGCCGGTTTGGGGGTTTTCCGCTAATAGAGACGGGGTATGAATAGAACCCTAGGAGCTTGGGGAGAGCAACTCGCGGCGGAGTATCTGGTGCGGCTGGGATGGGTAATCGTAGCGCGCAACTGGCGCTGTGACGCGGGCGAATTGGACATCGTGGCGCTGGAGCCGGCAGCGGGCACGTTGCCGCGCGTCGTCGCCGTGGAGGTGAAAACGAAAGCGGGGGAGCGTTATGGGCCGCCGTTAGAAGCGATTACGCATACGAAACTGCGACGATTACGCGCTTTAGCGACGCGCTGGGCGCAGGAGCACCCCGATGTTGGCTTAGGGGTGCGGCTGGATGCTATCGGGGTAGTGAAGTTGCGGGGGCGCTCCCCGCAGTTGCTGCACATCAGGGGTGCCTCATGAGTGCGGCATCGGCTTGGTCGGTGGCGTTAGCTGGGCTGGATGGCACCATGGTCGAAGTGGAGGCTTCGGTCACTTCTGGGTTGCCGTGTACGGTGCTGGTGGGATTGCCAGATACGGCGCTGAATGAGTCACGCGACCGTTGCCGGGCGGCGGCTTCCAGCTTGGGGATAGGTTGGCCGATGGAACGGCTCACCATCAACCTCACTCCGGCATCACTGCCCAAAACTGGTAGTCATTACGATTTAGCGATTATGGCTGCTGTGTTATGCACCTCTGGCAAAGTGCCGCTGCAAGTGGTAAAGCAAGCGGTGCTGGTGGGTGAGATTGGGTTGGATGGCCGGGTGCGCCGCGTCAATGGGGTGTTGCCAGCAGTGTTAGCTGCGCGCCGCGCCGGGCGGGCGTTGGTGATTGTCCCGATGGCGCAGGTGGCAGAGGCGCGATTAATCACCGGCGTGGAAGTGTGGGGCGTGGCCTCAGTGGCCGATTTGATGGAGGCGCTGCACGGTCGCCCTCCGGAGATTGTGGATGTGCCTGCTGCCGCTCCGGTCGTGGTAGAGGCAGCGCACCGCCCCGATTTGGCTGATGTGAACGGGCAACCCGAGGGGCGGTGGGCGTTGGAGGTGGCCGCCGCAGGTGGGCATCACATATTCTTCCAAGGCCCGCCGGGGGTTGGTAAGACGATGCTGGCGGAGCGGCTGTCCACCTTGTTACCGCCGCTCGCCCCGGATGAGGCGTTGCAGGTGTCGGCGCTGCACTCGTTGGCGGGGGAGCCGCTGGATGATTTGATAACTACTCCGCCCTATTTTGCGCCCCATCACAACGCCACTATGGCGGCGATGGTGGGGGGCGGTTCCCGGTTAGCGAAACCGGGCGCAATCTCGCTGGCGCACCGGGGGGTGTTGTTTCTCGACGAAGTGCCGGAGTACTCGGTGCGGGTGATTGAAAGTTTACGTACCCCCTTGGAGTCGGGTTGGGTGAGTGTGGCGCGCGCGCAGGGCGTAGTGCGTTACCCGGCGCGGTTTCAACTGGTGATGGGAGCGAACCCCTGCCCCTGTGGCATGTATGGGGTGGGGTCGGCCTGCCGCTGCCAGCCAATGCAGATTCGCCGCTACAACGAACGGCTATCGGCACCGATTTTGGACCGGGTTGATATCCACCAACGTTTGAGCGCGCCCCGCCGGGCGTTCGTAGAAGCGAACGATGAGCGCCCCGAGAGCAGCGCCGTGGTGGCGCAGCGGGTAGCGGAAGCGCGGGAGCGACAGCGCCACCGGCTAGCAGGCACTGGTTGGTCACTAAACGCCGAAGTGCCAGGGCATTACCTGCGCAAAGTGCTTGCCCCCAAAGCTGGCCGCCAACTGTTAGAAACCGCGCTAGCCAAAGGCCGAGTGAGCGCCCGTGGCGTTGACAAAGCGATACGTCTGGCCTGGACCCTAGCCGACCTAGCCGGTCTATCCGAAATCGGCACCGAACAAGTAGCCGCCGCCCTATCCCTAAACCGCGCCGAATGGTTGGTAGCAGCATGAGCGAGCAGGGCGCATGGTCGAATGTTCGGGGAGTGGGGGAACATTGCAGTGCGCTCAACCCGTCATGCTACGCAAGGCCGAAGGCCGCAGTCGCAGTACCTAGCTTTATTAGGCGGGCACTGAGAATCAATAACGGAACGGGGGTTATTCCGCTTCCCATCCCCTGTGCTTACCCCCCCCCCCCCCCCCCCG
>JAITED010000045.1 GCA_031282235.1 Propionibacteriaceae bacterium
CCCCTCCGCGTCCCACAGTTGCGACCCCGCCCCGCGCACAAACACCCGCTGCGGATTAAACGTAGGCATCAACGCCGCCCGATACCGCCCCAGAAGCCCCGCTGCCACAGTATCGCCTACTCTTTCAACAGTTTCCATCTCAACCCCCCTTAATCGGCGCGTACCAGAGTGCCGAGACCCTCGTCGGTGAAGATTTCTAGCAGTAGGGAGTGGGGCACCCGACCGTCTAGGACAGTGGCTTTACCGACACCGCCGCGTACCGCTTTCAGGCAGGCTTCCATTTTGGGGCGCATCCCGGATTCGAGCTGCGGGAGCAGCGCCTCCAGCTCGCTGGCTCTGATGTTGGTGAGTACCTCCTCGGTGTTCGGCCAATCGGCGTAGAGCCCGGCGACGTCCGTGAGCATCACTAGGCGTTTCGCACCGAGCGCGATGGCCAACGCCGCTGCGGCGGTGTCGGCGTTGACGTTATAGATTTGGCCGTCAGCGTCGGGGGCGACGGTGGCGACTACGGGGATACGCCCGGCATCGATGAGGTCTAGCACCGCTTCGGGACGCACCGCGACCACTTCACCCACCAACCCCAAATCAACTTTCTCCCCAGCGACGGTGAGTTCTTGCGGAGCGGCGGTGAACAGGTTGGCATCCTCGCCGGAGAGTCCGATAGCCAGCGGCCCATGCCCATTGACTAGCCCCACCAGTTCGCGGTTCACCTGCCCCATCAGCACCATCCGTACCACATCCACCGCTTCCGGTGTAGTGACCCGCAAGCCCCCCTTGAACTCGGAGGTGATGCCGAGCCGTTGCAGCATGGTGGAGATTTGTGGGCCGCCGCCGTGTACCACCACTGGCCGCATCCCTGCCAACCGGAGAAACGCGATGTCAGCGGCGAATGCCTGCTTGAGGTCGTCGTTTATCATCGCGTTGCCGCCGTATTTGACGACGATGAGGGTGCCTTGGGCGTGCTCCATCCAAGGCAACGCCTCAATCAGGGTCTCTGCTTTATTACGCGCCGTCGCTTCGTCCACGCTGTGCCTTCTAATCATGTCTGATACTCGTATTTTCTCTTTCTCCGGTTGGATGTTTGAGCGCTTACGTTGGGTATTCTGCGTTCTCTTTCACGTAGTCATACGTCAAATCGTTGGTGTAGATGGTGGCCGCCTGTTTCCCAGCCTTGAGGTCAACATCGACGCTCACCAACCGAGACGCTGCCATATCCACCAGTTCGCGGGACTCGCCGATGCCGCCAGCTTTGCAGACCGTTACGCCGTTGATGCTGACATCCACCTGCGTAGCGTCATACGGCGCGATGTCGGCGGGTACGGTGCCCGCAGCGGAGAGGATACGACCCCAGTTCGGGTCGTTGCCGAAAACTGCGCACTTGAACAGGTTGGAGCGCGCGATTGCGCGGGCGACCTGCAGCGCGCCCGCCTCCGTGGCTGCATTTTTCACGGTGATAGCGATGTCGTGGCTGGCGCCCTCAGCGTCGCCTACGCACTGCCGCGCTAGGTCGAAACAGGCTCTGGCTACTGCCGTAGTCAACTCAGCTGCACTGGGAGTGATGCCGGAAGCTCCAGAGGCAAACAGCACCAACGTATCGTTCGTGGACATGCAGCCGTCGGTATCAATCCGGTTGAATGTGAGCTCCGCCGCCGCCGCCAACGCCTGCTGCGCGGTGGCGTTGTCCGTCACCGCGTCGGTGGTGAGCACCACTAGCAGCGTGGCCATGCCGGGGGCAATCATGCCCGCCCCTTTCGCCATGCCACCGATACGCCACCCGCCGGGCAGTTCCATCCGGGTAGTTTTTGGGTGGGTGTCGGTGGTCATAATGGCCTCCGCCGCCGCCTGCCCACCGTCTGGAGTCAGCGCCGCGCTGGCTTCGGCGACTCCCGCAAGCAGCCCCTCCATGTTGAGTCGCTTCCCGATGAGGCCGGTGGAGCCAATCAACACCTGAGTGGGTTTAAGCCCCAAACATTCAGCTGCCTTGAGCGCGGTGGCGGCGCTGTCGTCGTAGCCCGCTTGCCCGGTGCAAGCGTTGGCGCCACCCGCGTTAAACACCACCGCTTTGGGGGTGCTGCTGTCGTCTCCGGCGCTCATTTCGCTGTGCAATAGCTGGCGGCTCCACTGCACCGGGGCGGCGGCGAACCGGTTGGGGGTGAACACCCCAGCCGCAGCGGGTTTGGGGCCCGTATTCAATACGACGGCGAGGTCTGGAGCGCCGCTGCTTTTCTGCCCGGCGGCTACAGCTGCCGCTTGAAATCCGGCGGGGTACGTTACGCTCACGGCATCATTCCAATCGCGCTCAGACCAGTGGTTTCGGTGAGCCCCAAGCTCAAGTTCATGGCCTGAATGGCCTGCCCGGCCGTGCCTTTGGTGAGATTATCCAACGTGCCGACAGCCACCAGCCGCCCGGCGGCTGCATCTACCGTAGCCTGCACCATGAAGGAGTTGCTGCCCTGCACCCATTTGGTGCTAGGCCACACCCCGGGCGCGCAAAATTGGGCGAACGGCTCCGCAGCGTATGCCTGTTGATAGGCGGCGCGTACCTCCGTTTCGCTCACCCCCGGCGCTATGGGCGCGGTGCAGACGGCGAGAATCCCCCGGCTCATCGGGGCGAGCGCCGGGGTGAAGCTGAGCGTCGGCTCAACTGCCCCCAGCGCGGTCAAGTTTTGCAGAATCTCGGGGATGTGGC
>JAITED010000088.1 GCA_031282235.1 Propionibacteriaceae bacterium
CCACCGATGAGACCTTCAATGAGCAGGCCGTGTATCCACGCCGCACTCCACCCCAGACTGGCTAGCAGCGATTCCGCCCAGCCGGTGAGAATATCAGCAAAAAATACGTCCAAACCGTCTTGCAAAGGCGCGGCGATTACCGTGGTGGCTTGAAAAACCAGCCACATCACCGCCAGAAAAATCAGCGGCCCGGTGAACGGCCCCAACACCCAGCGGTCAATCCTGTCCCCTAGGTCAGCCCGCGCCGCCTCCCCCTCCGAGGTGGCAACCGCTACCGCATCCTCAATCCACGCGAACCGGTCATCCTCCAACGCCAAGTTGCGCTCCGAGTGACTAAGCCCACTCAAATCGGGCAAGGCGCGCGGCGCACTCGGAACTGCTGCCAGCGCGTCGCGTACCGTAAGCGCCAACCCGGCCATCCCAGTGCGCCGTCTGGGGTCAACCACCACCACCGGTGCCCCCACGCAGTGCTGCAGCGCCGCCACATCGAACGTGAGACCGCGCCCCAACGCGATGTCGTTCATGGTGAGTGCCACCACGATACGATTCTGATGCTCCCGTAACTGCGCCACCAGATAGAGACTGCGCGCCAGATGGGCGGCATCAACGATAGCGACAACCACATCCGGCTTGTTCTCCCCCAACAGCAGGTCGCGGGTGAGCGCTTCATCCGGGCTCATCGGGTCAAGGCTGTACGCACCGGGCAGGTCAATCACCGTCATGGGGATGGCGGGACTGTTTTTGTCGATACTGTTACGCCAAGTGCCGCGCGAATACTCCGTAGACGTGCCCGGCCAGTTGCCGGTGGTTGCCCCCGCCCCGGTGAGCGCGTTGAACAGCGTGGATTTGCCCACATTGGGGGCTCCCGCCACCGCCACCACCGGATTGCCGGAATCGACCACTTCGGTGACGCTGTGACAGCTAGCGCTCGCCGCAGTTGGAGTAGCGCTCATGCCTGCGCCCGCTTGACGTGTAACTGCTGCAAAACCGAACGATCCATAGCGATACGCGAGCCCGCCACGCTCACCACTCGGCCACCGCCTGCGGTGCGTAACACCACCTCCAACGGCGAACCGGTACGCAACCCCAGCGTCGCCAATCGGGTACGCAACGAGGTGTCGATCAAACAAGTCACTAACGTCAACGGGGTTCGCGCCGGCGCATCAGCTAACGCCATCACTCCAGGTGCCATGCCGCCACCCTACACGGAGGAGTAGCCCATCACAAAATATTTACGAAAGCATTTAGTTGCGAAAATCGCAAACTGCGCTGACACAACTGACTAACTGACTAGCTGCCCAAGAAGCACCGGTTTCAACCGACAGCCACACTGTGGCATAACCCGTGTAGCAATCTGTCTCCGCTTAACCCGAGCGCTGATATATTGGCTTTATGTATCGTCCCTTATCGCTGCCGTGCTCCAGTTCCGTAGCGACACTGTTTCTAACTATGCTCGCGCTCCTGTTTTCGGGGTGCTCTACTAGCTCTGAACCCGAATCGCACCCATACGCTGGATTACTGCAACAAGCCCGCGATTCCGCAAAAAGCGATTTCCTACGACAGGCTTTAGACGACGGAGTGGTTTCTGAGGGCGAATACACCGAAATGCGAGAACGTTTCATCTCCTGCATTGAAGACGCTGACCTTTACGTTCACGCCCACTATGAGCAGGGCGAATCCGGAAGATGGCATCCCTCTATCGAGTACGAACTGATACTAGGCGTAAACTGCGACGAACCCCCGTGTGAAGTAACCCCCGCTCAAAGGCAAATCGTCACAGACTGTTCCGCACAGTGGACTGGCGACGCAGAAACGCTGCACAAAGCGATGACCACCAACCCGAACAACGAGGACCTGTACAGCCTGAGAGCAGACTGCCTAGTACGACATAACATAGTCCCCAGCCCGTTCGACGGCGCGGACTTGCTTCGTATGCTCACCGAATACTTCAATGAATACACTGACAACGTCCGCATAACCACAGACCCGGTCACCGGCGAGGACATCAACGCAGACACCGGCTTACCCCAACCCCGCGTAATCAATGAGTCCGCAGCAGATGCTCCCCCGCTAATTCTCCCCGGTGGCGCATCACTGGACTCCCCAGAAGTCAACCAGTGCATGATTTCCCCGCAACAGTAACGAACGCTACCGCTTCCAGCTCCACAACCCCTATCTAATACGGCGCTAATGTGGCGCTTTTATGGTGTTTAGCAGGGTGGCTAGGCGACGCGGGAACTCCAGATTGGGCAGGTCATCTACGTATACGCGCTGGCCTTGGGCATCACTTAACCAGATTTGCCAGTTGGGGTACTCCGTTGAGGTGCCGGGCTGATTTTGCATCTGGCGCTCCCCCACCGCATCCACGAGCGCGAGACACAGCAGTTTGGATGGGGCATACGTCAGCGCGCGATACAACGCTTCCACGGTGTCAGACACGGATGCCCCAGCACCGAGCAGTCCACGCGCAGTGAGATAATCCAACCAGCGCCCTTGGTCATATTTCGCTGCGGCTATCTCCTCCTCCAATGGGGCGGTGAGCAGCCCTAACTCGTGGCGCACCCGTATCTGCTCCAACGCAAGATAGCCCGCAGCGGGCGGCGTATCGTGCGTGGTCACGGAGGCGAGGCAAAACTCGCGCCACTCCTCCGGCTGCACCACCTCGTCGGCGCGGTTCTCAAACCAGAGCACCGACGTGCCGAACACGCCGCGCCCACTGAGATAGCCCTGCACCCACGGTTCAACAACCCCCAAATCTTCACCGATTATCACGGCTCCGGCACGGGTGGCCTCCAACGCCAGAATGCCAATCAGCGCCTCGTGGTCATACATCACGTAAGCGCCTTGGTCAGCGTTGGAACCCTCGGGCACCCACCAGAGTCGGAACTCGCCCAAGATGTGGTCAATACGCACCCCGCCGGAGTGCGCCAGCGCGGCACGCACCACGTCAACAAAGGGCTGATAACCCAACTCGGCCAGCCGGTCGGGACGCCACGGCGGCTGCCCCCACTCCTGACCCAACTGGTTGTAGCCATCCGGCGGTGCCCCCACCGTGATGCCTTTCGCGTAGGTGTCGGCAAGTATCCAAGCGTCCGCGCCGCCTTTAGAGACCCCAATCGCTAAATCAGTGACCACACCGATAGCCATTCCCGCGTCCTTGGCGGCCTGCTGGGCAGCCGCCCACTGCCGGTCAGCGACCCACTGCAACCACTCCACGAACGCCACTTCGGTAGCGTGTTCCGCAATCTCTCGGGCGCTTTGGGGGGAGGCGGGGTTGCGCAGCATCGGCTCCCAAGTGCGCCAATCCTCGCCGTAAAGCTCACTGAACACACACCAAGCGGCGAAATACGTCAAACGGTGCCCTTTGGCGGCGCGGAAAGCGTCAAACTCGGCCTGTAGCGCTTCTGGCACCCCAGCGTCAAAGATGCAGCGCAGCGCGGCGCGTTTCGCTTCCCACACCGGGTCGCGCTGGATATGCGCCGCTTGTTCCGTAAGCTGCAACAGCTCTGACTTCAACGCGGCGATGTGTTCGCGGCGTTCAGCTGACAGTTCGGCGTACCCCGGCGCTACCTCTGGCCGGATGTAAAGCGGGGCGACAAATAGCCGGGTACTGGGCAGATACGGCGAGTTTTCGACGGGTAAGTTCCAGCTACCGGCGTGAATCGGGTTGATAAGCACATAATCAGCACCCAGCGCGGCACTCCAGCGCGCCAACTGAGCCAAATCGCTGAAATCCCCGATACCCCAAGACTCCCGCGACGGCACCGAATAAAACTGTGCCATCACCCCCCAGATCTGCCCCTGAGCCAAAGCTGCGTTTAAGGGGACGGCATCTGGCACCACGATGAGCCGCGTGGTGTAATCGCGCCCCTGACTGACCAGTCGTATCTGGTGATACCCCAACGGCAGCCCGTCCGGGATGCGGAACGACGCTAGCCCGCGCCACCGACCGCTCACTTCGCGGTCGGGCACCGCGTTGTCCTGTTGCAGCGCCGCCACGGTTTCGCCGTTTTCCAACTCGAACGTCACGTTGGCATCAGCCCCGGCATCCACCAGCACTTCGATGATGCCGCCGGTGGATTGGCGCACCACCACGCAGGGCGGCAGGGCGCGCAGCCACGGGTCACGCCCCGGCGCGTTGGGGCGCACCCCGAGGGCAGCCAACACCGCCCGTTGGGTAGCTATCGGAGCGTCGGTCTCCACCCCCGCCCAGTTACGGAAACGGGTGGCAATCCCAGCGGACTTAGCAGCCTGAATCACCATCTGGTCAGCGTCCACAATGTTTCCTTAATCTTAAGTTGCCTCAATCTTAAGTTGCCTCAAGTTATCTCAAGCTAGCCGAACCACTTGGGTGCCAGCGATCTTGTCATGCAGCGTCTGACGTTTCTTATCCCACAGCGGGAACAGCCAGTTGATAATCCCCAAAAGTGGGATATACCCCAACACCTGATACGCCGCACAGCGCAGCACCGCTTTCCCAAAGGGCAACCCGGCCTGAGCGCGCCCCCGCCCTGTCGGCACTACCCGCAGTTGACAAGCCAACATGCCTATCGTAGCCCCTTTGAAAGTCAGCATAAGCGTGGCGTATATAACAGCCAGTAACAGGGACACCAAAGCGTAAATGAGCAACGACCCCGTCAGTCCGTACTGCGGGTCGGTGAAGCTGGGGAAGTTGCCAGAGCCACTGCTTGCGACTTCCAGATAATCTTGCAGCCAGCGGTTCAGCCCGGTGCTGTAGTCCGGCAAAAAGTTCCCGTAGACAACGCCCAAAAGGCTCAGCACTACATAATCCAGCAGCGTTGCCAGCACCCGCCACCACCAACCGGAAAGCGGCACCCCGTCATCGGTGCGTGGGCCGCGCACGTTGGCGTAAAGCGGCACCTCGAAACCCGGATTTGGTTGATACGCACCATAGCCGGGCGTGATACCGCTGGTTGGATACGCCGGCATCGCCTGAGGAGCGGTTGGATACACCGGAGGAGTGGGTTGATAACCAGAGGTCTGGGGTTGATAACCCGAGGACTGGATTTGATAATCCGGAGTCACCGGAGATGTAGGCGGATACCCCGGAGTTGAAAACTCGGGAGCACCGTCGCGGGTTTCGGCAGTCCATTGGGAACCATCCCAATAACGCTGCCGGGTTTGGTCTGCTGGGTCGGGATACCAACCGGAATCGGGTAACGGCGTTTCGGTCACGCAATAATTCTGCCACGCGGCGCCGACACAATTTGCGACAATGGACTAACCCGTCCCAATTGGGTTAGTTGGCGTTAGCCCGGCGCTGAAAAACGCCACAAAAAAACGCCGCACCTTAATCGGCGCCGGAGGATTCGTTGCGCACTGGGCCGATGCGGGTTGCCAACCAGACTGCGACGACGACCACCACCACCTGTGTCCCGAAAAGCCAGCCGAAAGTGGCCCCGGAACTCGCCCTACCATGCAGCGCGGCGTATATGGTGCCTGCCACGCCTGCCAAAATAGCGCTGCCGAGATAATCGCCAATCTGCAAGCTGGAGGTGTTACGCCCAATCTGATCCGGCGGGGAGAGAGTCATAGTGGCTAGTGAAGTGGATGATACGGAGAACCCCATCCCTAACGCGGCGAAACAGACTCCAATCACCATCAACGGATAGATGTCAGTGCGTATCGCGGCGTAGGCGGTGATGGAAGCCATGCCGATTACCGCACACAGCGAGCCGTAGCAGATGATTTGGTCGCGGCGAATCCGTACCCAAGGACGCCCTTGGACGAAAACCCCGAGGCCGTAGCCCACCGCGCCGATTGCCAATGCGGAGCCCGCCGCCGTAGGTGATGCCCCACGATGCTCCTCCAGAAACAAAACCACGAACGATTGAGCTACGTAGAACGCTCCTGCCATGGCGAAACGCACCCCGATAACCGCAGATAACCCCCGCCCGCGCCACCACACTTTGGGCGGCATCAACTGCGGTAGCGCGATGCCAACTGCAACCAACCCCACCAGCACCCACAATACGAAAGAAAAGTGCATCTCTTTGGTGGCCATAAACTGCCCACCGGCCTCCATCGCAGCGACCCCCAACGCCGCCAAACCCGCCGCCCAGATGGGTATCTGGTGAGATTCGGCCTTGTTGTTAGCCTGGCGGCGCCCGTATAACTGCCACAGCGGCCTGATGCCCAGCGCTGCAGATATCGCCACCAGCGGCACCACCACCGACGCCGAGTCCGCGCGGGCCACACACTCCGCCCTCCCGGACCTCGGCCCCACCTCCGATGCCGAACGCCAGACAGCATCCAGCTCCGCGTCGCCCACGGAACCGGCCGCACCAGACGTAGTCGACGGCATTCCCAACAGCACCGGATGGTCACTGGCCG
>JAITED010000105.1 GCA_031282235.1 Propionibacteriaceae bacterium
GAGGACACTAAAGAATGGGTACGGGTGCAGACCAGCCTGTCGGTGCCCGCGTCTGCGATGCGTATCGGCGACGATGTGACAGCTATGAAGCTGTCCGAAAGCTACGGAAACCTAACCACTCCCTACGTTTTCATGGATTTTCAGCGCGGCACTCCGCTGCTGGTGTTGGCCGGGTTGTTCATGGTGGTAGTGGTGGCGGTGGCCAGACGCAAGGGAGCCGCCGCACTGTTGGGGCTCGTCGGTGCGCTGGCGTGCGTCTGGCTGTTCCTGCTGCCAGCGTTGACTGCAGGGCGTAACCCCTTGTTAGTGGCGTTAGTGGCGGCCAGTGCTGTGATGTTTATCGTGGTGTATCTAGCGCACGGCATCTCAATTAAAACCACCACCGCGCTGTTGGGCACGTTCGCCGGGGTGGCGGTGGTGGTGCTCGGCGCGTGGATTGCCATCCCAGCCATCCATCTCACGCCGCAGATTCACGAGGAGATGAGTTGGTTGAAATCATACGTGCCCGGCATCGACGTTAGCGGCGTGTTGCTCTGCGGCATGGTGCTGGCGGGCGTCGGGGTTTTGAACGATGTCACTATCACGCAAGCGTCAGCGGTGTGGGAACTACACGCCGCCGACCCGCACGCCTCACGTTTTGAACTGTTCACTCGCGCTATGCGTATCGGGCGCGACCACATCGCTTCCACGGTCTACACCATTGCTTTCGCATACGTCGGGTCGGCGCTGGCGGTTCTCACCCTCACCACCATGATGGATTATTCGTTGCGTACCCTGTTCACGTTCGAGGACATAGCGGAGGAGTTGGTGCCCATCTTCGTAGCTTCCATCGCTCTGATTCTCGCTATCCCGCTGACTACCGCCATCGGTGCCGCCTTAGCCGGAAGCGCTGAATCTGTTGAACATTCAGTTGAACATTCAGATGAAATCCACGAAATTGACGTTTTAAGCCCACAGGACTCCACACAAGGCTAAGCTGAAGCTTTGGGAAACGCTGAATAATCATGCGCTACCTGCGGAACGCCGAATCGGGCGACTTTCGCACCCCAGATATTGGGGTGGACCCCCAGTCCACTTCCAACATCTGGGGCACGAATCTCATCCCGCTCGCCGCCCCGCAGCCAGCACAGCATTAATCAGCGCTCCCCTGAGGGTGTTTTTACACCCCCAAAACTGGGTAAAAAGGTTACTCAGCACAAACATTTCAGAAAATAGAGGGTCGGAAATGGGCAACTGTGGTTGTAATATCCCGGTGCGCGGTGTCGTACCGAATCACGCTGGATTAATTGAGTGGGTCGATAAGGTGGCGAAACTGACCAAGCCAGACGCCATTGAGTACTGCGACGGCTCGGATGCAGAATGGGATCGGCTGATTGATTTGATGGTGGGTGGCGGTACGCTGACGCGGCTCAACCCCGCTAAGAAGCCGAACTCGGTCTACTGCCTCACCAATCCCGACGATGTGGCGCGGGTGGAGGCTCGTACATTCATCTGCTCGGAGCGCGAGGAGGACGCCGGCCCCACCAACAACTGGGTGGCACCCGCCGAGATGAAAGCCACGCTCACCAAACTCTATGACGGCGCGATGCGCGGGCGCACCATGTATGTGATGCCGTTCTGCATGGGGCCGCTGGATGCCGACGACCCCAAGTTCGGGGTGGAGATCAGCGATTCGCCATACGTAGTAATCTCCATGAAAATCATGACCCGTATGGGCAAGGAAGCGGTAGACGAGATGATTCGGCGCAACGCCAGTTTCGTGCCCTGCCTGCACTCTGTGGGCGCGCCGTTGGCGCCCGGCGAGGTTGACGTGCCGTGGCCGTGCAACGCCGAAAAATACATCACCCACTTCCCGGAAACCCGCGAAATCTGGTCATACGGCTCTGGCTACGGCGGCAACTCGCTGCTGGGTAAGAAGTGTTACGCGCTGCGTATTGCATCCGTCATCGCCCGCGACGAGGGCTGGATGGCCGAACACATGCTGATTCTGAAACTCACCAACCCCGAGGGCAAGGTGTTCAACGTGTGCGCAGCGTTCCCGAGCGCCTGCGGCAAAACGAACCTTGCCATGCTGGAACCGGTGCTGCCCGGTTGGAAAGCGGAAACGTTGGGTGATGACATCGCTTGGCTGCGCTTCGGGGCGGACGGCAGACTATACGCGGTGAACCCGGAGAATGGGTTCTTCGGAGTTGCGCCGGGTACGTCGTATAAAACTAATCCGAACGCGATGCGCACCGCTGACAAGGGCAACTCTATCTTTACGAACGTGGCGTTGACTGACGACGGCGACGTGTGGTGGGAGGGGATGGGGGAGGCTCCAGCACACCTGCTCGACTGGCATGGCAACGATTGGGCACCGGGTGCGCCCACCCCAGCAGCCCACCCCAATAGCCGTTTCACTACGCCAATCGCGCAGTGCCCCATTTTGGCTCCCGAGCATGAACTGCCCAACGGGGTGCCGATTGATGCCATTATCTTCGGTGGGCGGCGCGCCACCACTATCCCGCTGGTGAATCAGTCGCGCGACTGGCAGCATGGGGTGTTCATGGGTGCCACTTGCTCCTCCGAGACCACCGCTGCCGCCACTGGCGCGGTCGGTGTGGTGCGGCGCGACCCGATGGCGATGTTGCCGTTCATCGGCTATCACGTCGCTGACTACTTCCAACACTGGTTGGACATCGGCAAAGCCACCGATTCCGACAAGCTGCCGAAGATTTTCTACGTCAACTGGTTCCGCAAAGATGCCGATGGCAAGTTCATGTGGCCAGGGTTCGGTGAAAACCTACGGGTGTTGCGCTGGATCACCGAACGCCTAGAGGGCAAGGTGGGCGCGGTGGAAACCCCTGTGGGTCTAATGCCGCTCCCGGGTGACCTAGACACCACCGGTCTCGATGTTACGCCGGAGGCCATGACGGCGTTGACCAGCTTTGACAAGGACGCTTGGGCTGCCGAGCTGCCTTTGATTGACACTTGGTTTGCCAGCATCGGTGAAAAACTCCCCGCCGCTTTGGTTGCCGAAAAGGCCGCTATTGCTGCTGCCTGCGTATAAAA
>JAITED010000117.1 GCA_031282235.1 Propionibacteriaceae bacterium
CATTGCGCCTTCGGTGTTACTCATTACGCGCTCGCCTTCTTTGCTTCGGTGATACGGTTGCTCAGCCAGTCGGTGACCTCTAGCATGTGGGGTTGGTCTACTTGCTCATAGCGTTCAACCATTGAGGAAGTAGCCCAGCCGCCAACCGCCATACGTTCCCGCTTCGTGGCTTGACCTAGCGCGGTGAATGTAGACCAGCAGCGGCGTAAGTCGTGGAACACGTAGCCCGAGATACCCGCCTTACGCTGCGCGGTGGTGAACGCTTTTAGTAGGTCGGTGGGGGCTAGTTGTTTGCCGTGGCGGTTGTAGAACAGTAGGCCATCATCTGTAATCTGCGCGTGGTCGTGTAGATGGGCTTTCACCACGGGTAGTAGCGCTTTCGGGATAGGTACAGTTCTTATGCCTGCATCCGTCTTGGGTGCCCCAACCACCCGCGTACCGTCGGCCAGTACGCTTACCTGCCTAGAAATAGTGAGGGTGCCTGCATCCATGTTGAAGTCTTTACGCCGTAGCTCCCTAACCTCACCGGAACGCATAGCACCACAAAACGCCGCCAGCAGCACACTAAGCCGCAAACGTTCCGGCATAGCCGCAGAGATGGCTAACACCTGCTCGGCGCTCAGTGGGGCGATTTCGCGGCGCTTAGACCCAGTGGACGCGCCATAAATATCACACGGGTTATCGCCGCTGTAGAGATGGTCACGGATGGCAGCACGGAACACCGAGCGTAACAACTGGTAAGCCAGCGTGTTAGTGCGCCCAGTGTCGGCGGGTAGCGAGTGCCACCAGTCGGCAACGTCGGCGGCCAGCACTCGTGCCAACGGCCTATCTTCCAGTGTGGGTAGTATGCGATTCTCGATAAGCCAGTTGTAGCGTTGCGCGGTGGAATCCCGCCAGCGCCCGCCGCGCTCTTTCTCTTGCCGATAGCGTTCTATGTATTGCCCTAGGGTTAGGTCGTTGACTCGTAGCGCGCTTTGCAGCCGTTCCCGTGGCGTTTGATAGTTCGATAGCTCACCGTTGACTACCAACTCGTCTAGGTACTTGCGCTCTTTTGATAGCCATGCTTCGGCGGCCATCTTTGTACTAAACGTGGTAGGTGCGCTCACCCTTGCCCCGGTGGCTAGTGTGTACCGAGCGCGATAATGCCCCGAACGTTGCCGGTCAATAATGCCCCACGACCTAGCGCCATGTGTCTTAGCCATGTGGTTACCTCTCAGTTTCTCGGCAACGCCTTTATTTTGCGGTACGAGCGCGGTATAAGCGCGGTATTGACAATACTCTATGTGTCCGCATTAGTCTATATTAGACTCTGTGACTAGGTGTTTCGTGAGCGTAAATCGTACTCAGACAGGGTGGAGCATAGGGGATTCGAACCCCTGACCTCTTCCATGCCATGGAAGCGCGCTACCAACTGCGCCAATGCCCCTTGCGTCTCGTTACTCTACTATTAGCGGCTCGCTGTTGCCAAACGGGGGAGCGCTGGGGCGCGGATACGGGGGGTGCAGCGTTGGTGAGACGCGGCGCACAGCACGGGGGATTGGGAGTAGATTTTATGACGTGTTTGAGCGTCGTGCTGCGTCGGCTGGGCGTCGTATTGCGCTATACGAAAGGAACTTCAGATGACCGATACTATCGAAACCATCGCTACCCGTTACTCCTGCCGCAACTTCAAGTCTGACCCGCTGCCGGAAGCGGACGTGCAGGCCATTGCTCGCGCAGCATTGCAAACCCCGAGTGCGCGCAACCGGCAACCGTGGCACTTCTCAATCGTCACTGACAAGGCGTTGATTGACGAGTTTGACAATCTGGGCATGGAGAAGCTGCGGGTGGATAACGTCGCGGCCTACGAACGCACCATCTCGCGCGGGGGGCGGCTGCTCTACAACGCCCCGGCAATGGTCGTCATCTCGGCGCAGCACATCGACGGGCTGATGAGCAGCGGGTTGGATGTGGGCATCGCTACCGCCACCGTCGCGCTCGCCGCTAAAGGGCTGGGGATTGATTCCTGCATCTGCGGGCTGGCGTCGCAAACGGGGCACGGCCACGAGACGGAACCGCCCTACGACCGGCTGGGCATCCCGGAGGGCTACGAATACGTAATCGCAGTGCTTTTGGGCTACGAAGCGGGCGAGCCGGGGGCACCGCACGCGCTGGATGAGAGCAAGCTCACTTTCGTATCCTGAATACGCCACTTAAGTGCGTAGCGTGTTCTGAGCCAGTTCGCGTCGTAAGGGGCAGCAATCGTACTAGACTCGTCGCATGGCCGACTACCAAATCATCAGGCGAGACGACAAGTGGATAGCTCAGGTGGAGGCGCGTGGCCGAGGGGTGCTGCGCAACCCGTATATCAATCGGGGTACGGCTTTCACTCACGACCAGCGGGAGCTTTTGGAGTTGGTGGGGCTGCTGCCGCCTACGGTGTTGAGCTTGGATGACCAACTGCGGCGGGTTTATACGCGGTTGCGGGAACAGCCTAACGACTCGGAGAAGCACGTCTTTATGAGTGACCTGTTCGACCGCAACTGGGTGCTGTATCACCGCCTGCTGCGCGAGCATTTGGGGGAGTTACTGCCAATCGTCTCTAACCCCACGGTAGGTGAGGCGGCTAGGCATTACAGCCAGCGTTTTATGCGTCCGCGTGGGGTGTTCTGCGACATCGACCATCCCGAGGAGATTATGTCGGCGCTGCTGGCATACGGGCGCAGTGCTGATGATGTGGATCTGCTTATCGCCACCGATTCGGAGTCGGTGTTGGGGCTTGGGGATCAGGGCATCGGTGGTATCGCGGTGGCGGTGTCGAAGATGGTGCTGTACACCGCCGTCGCTGGCATCCACCCACTACGGGTTTTGCCGGTGGTGCTGGACACCGGAACTGATAACGTTCAACTGTTGAATGGGCCGGGATATTTGGGGTTGCCCCATGCCCGGGTGCGCGGGGAGCGCTACGACGCTTTCATCGCGGAGTTTGTACGCTGCGTCAACAAGGTGTTCCCGAACGCCATGATTCACTGGGAAGATTTCGCCGCCGACACCGCGCACCGCGTGTTCTACGGCTACCGCGACCAAGCGCTTTCGTATAACGACGACATTCAGGGCACTGCGGCGGTCATCACTGCGGCGCTCTATAACGCCATGCGGCAAACCGGCGGCCGGATTTCGGAGCAGCGTATCGTGCTGCACGGCGCTGGCCCGGCGGCGATGGGGGCGGCGGCGCTCATCGAACGCCTGATGGTGGAGGAGGGCACCCCGCCAGAGGAGACGAAACAGCGTTTCTGGGTGTTGAACCATAACGGCCTAGTCACCGAATCCATCGAAGCCAGAGATTACCAGCTCCCGTATGCCCGCCCAGACGCGGAATCTAACGATTGGGTGTTGAACAAGCCCGGTGTGATTGAACTGGAGGACGTGGTGCGCTACGTGAACCCCACCGTGGTGATTGGGCGTTCCAGCGTACCGGGGGCGTTCAGCAAGGACGTGGTGGAGCATATGTGCGCCACCGTGGCGCATCCGATACTGTTGCCGTTCTCGCAGCCAGCCGAGGTGAGCGAGGGCAGCATCGCAGACCTGATGCGCTGGTCAGACGGGAAAGCGCTAGTGGCGTCCACTATCGCCAGCGAACCGATTACGGTGGCGGGCGTCACCCGCGAGTTCCACCGCGCTCAAAACGTGCTGGTGTTCCCCGGTGTCGGGTTGGGTTCGATGGCGGCGCGTCCCACAAAAATCAGCCGCGCGGCCACGTTGGCGGTCGCTAAAGCCATCGCTGAGTTCGTCACCGACACCACGCTGGGGGCACCGCTGTTGCCCGCCACTGAACAGTTGCGCGAAGTGGCGCTCAGCGTTGCCGAAGCAGTAGTGCGTTTCACCGCCGCAGAAGGTACAGCTCAAATTGGGCTAGACCAAGCGTTAGCGTCCATCCCCAGCATCCGTTGGGAGCCGGAA
>JAITED010000136.1 GCA_031282235.1 Propionibacteriaceae bacterium
ACCAGCGCGGCGCTCAAAGACACCGCAAACCCCAACCATATCGCCCGTTTCGCGTAGCGCAACCCGTACACCTCGGTGATTACGTCCCCCAGCACGTAACTGAACGGGAACAGCAGCGCACCGCCATCAAAAACCAGCGGCCCCAGCGCCAACAACTTCGTCGCCCCAACGTTGCTGAGCAACAAAAACGCGCAGAACAACACCACCAGCACGTCGAAATCGCTGCGGCGGGGGTTGTCATCAATCACCGAATCACTCATGGTTTTATCAATCGTAGAGCAATTCCGCAGCAAGCTAGCTACTCACCTCAGCACCTAAGGGTTGTGGTTGAGTTGTCCGCGGTGCCGGTACTAAAAGATGGTGGTTGGGGTCTGCTCGGTGCGGGTTCCTGGATGCTGCGACTGTCGCGCAGCATGACGTGGAGAGTTGGGCGAGTGGCGTTTTGTGTAGTGCGGCGTGGTGGGGTGGGGGCGTGGGGTTTCGCGCTAGTCATGACGTGGAGAGTTGGTGCGTGGGTTTCTTTTGTTGGGACGGGCGTCGGGGGGCGGGGGTTTGAGTCGTAGGCTAGGGGTATGCCACCAGGAGGTATGGGGGGCGGACGACTATTCCGCCAGATGAGTGAGCAGGACGCGGCGGTCAAGAATCATGACATACCGCCGGGGCTTATTAGGCGGGTTATCAAATACGGCGCGCCATATAAGGGCACTATTGCGGTGTTTTTGAGTTGTATTCTGCTGGATGCGGTGCTCTCGGTGGCTCCACCATTGTTATTTAAGTCAATTATTGACGATGGCGTGTTGCAGCAGGATATACGGCTCATCGTCATTATCGCAAGCGTTATCGCGGGCTTGGCGGTGGTCAGCGCCGGAATCAACGTGCTGCAGCGCTGGTGTTCGTCGCGTATCGGGGAGGGGTTAATCTTCGACCTGCGCACAGCGGTGTTCGACCATGTGCAGCGGATGCCTATTGCGTTCTTCTCCCGCACCGACACCGGAAAACTGGTGAGCCGCCTCAACTCCGACGTCACCGGCGCGCAGCGGGCGTTCACAAACACCCTATCTTCTGTACTATCAAACGTAGTCAGCTTGGTGTTGGTGCTAGCGGCCATGATTTCGCTCTCTTGGCAACTCACTTTGGGAGCCTTAGTGTTGCTGCCGGTGTTCCTGCTGCCCGCGCGGCGTATGGGGGCGAAGCTTTCCGAACTGACCCGCGAAAACATGACGATGAACGCCGATATGTCCTCCATGATGACGGAGCGCTTCACCGTATCGGGGGCGCTGCTGGTGACGCTGTTTGGCCGTCCCAGCGCTGAGCACGCCCAATACGCGCGCGTCGCCGCCGGGGTACGCGACACCGGTGTAAAAATCGCCATGGCGGGGCGTATCTTCATGACCGCATTGACGCTGGTGGCGGCGTTGGCGACCGCGTTGGTGTACGGGGTGGGTGGCGTATTGGCCGCACAGGATTGGTTCACGGTGGGCACTTTGACAGCGTTGGCCGCATTGCTGGGCAGGTTATACGGGCCGCTGACGCAGCTATCGAACGTGCGTATTGACGTGATGAGCGGGCTGGTGAGTTTTGAGCGCATCTTTGAGGTGTTGGATATTGAACCGATGATTAAGGACGCGCCGCACGCCCAACCGGTGCCTGCCGACCCGACTGTTGAGTTTGAGGCGGTGGATTTCACCTACCCAGAAGCCGATGACATCTCTATCGCTTCGCTGGAACCCAACGCTGCCGTCGCCGAATCCCACAATCAACAGGTGCTGTATGACCTCACGTTCCGGGTGCCCGCCGGGCAGACTTTTGCGTTGGTGGGGCCATCCGGCTCCGGCAAAACCACCGTAACCAACCTGATTGCCAGACTATACGACGCGAGCGCTGGGGTGGTGCGGGTCGGTGGGGTGGATGTCCGGCAGCTGCAACTGACCGGGTTGCGCGAGCATGTCGGTTACGTGACGCAGGATGCCCACATGTTCCATGCGACGGTACGCGCCAACTTGGCATACGCGAAACCCGAAGCCACGGAAGCCGAGATGTGGGCGGTGCTGGAAGCTGCCAACGTCGCAGACCTAGTGCATCGGCTGCCTGACGGTTTGGACACTATGGTGGGTGAACGCGGTTATCGCTTGTCAGGTGGGGAAAGGCAACGCTTGGCCATCGCGCGGCTGCTGCTGAAAGCCCCACCCATCGTGGTGTTGGACGAAGCCACCGCGCACCTCGACTCCGAATCCGAAGAAGCGGTGCAACGCGCCCTAGACACCGTGATGGAGGCGCGTACCACCGTCGTAATCGCACACCGGCTCTCCACAGTAAGAAACGCCGACCAAATCTTGGTGTTAGAAGCAGGCCACATCGTAGAGCGCGGCACCCACACCGAGTTACTAGCCGCAAACGGCCTCTACCGCGAGCTATACGACATCCAGTTCGCAGATTAGCTTTCGCAATTTGGTAGATATTGAGAGCTATATCTTGAATATGTGGTATTCCTACAGTTTTAGTGAGGGATGCCATGGGGTACTGCCTTATTGGGTGGTGTTGGCAGGTGTTGGCACTTGCGCAGTGAGGATGTTTATGCCAACTTGCCTATGTGATGAGGGTGTCCAATCAGCAAGCGCGGCAGGTGGAGATAGGATGAAAACGGAGGGGCTACAAAAATTTGTACGGCTTTGAACTGCAATCTGGGCGACAGTGCGAAATTTGTGTCAGACGAGCCGGGCGTAAGGCGGCAAAAGTGTGTGAGGTACGCGATGGAGATATTCGATAATGTGAACAAGACGGTCAAGGACGACCTAGCTGTGACAATCGAAAAAGGTAGTAAAATCGCAATTGCTGCTGCTTGTTTTTCGATATATGCATATCAGGTATTGAAGAATCAGCTTGATGGCATTGACGAACTGCGTTTCATCTTCACATCTCCCGCGTTCATCACTGAGAAAGTGCCCAAAGAGAAACGCGAGTTCTATATCCCACGCCTGTCACGCGAACGCAGTCTTTACGGCACAGAGTTTGAGGTCAAGTTACGCAACGAGCTTTCGCAGAAGGCGATTGCCCGCGAGTGCGCGGAGTGGATACGCAAAAAAGTGCGTTTTATGTCCAACGTTACTAGTGAGAACATGGGTGGTTTCTTCAATGTAATAAAC
>JAITED010000032.1 GCA_031282235.1 Propionibacteriaceae bacterium
ACCATCCCAGTGCTCACCGGGGTTGAAGATGCTACAGCTGTGGTTTATACGCTGCCCGTTGCGGAAGAACCCGCTGCTGTCATCAGCTTCGAAGATAGCAACATTAAAGAAATCAGTTATGTTATTACGGCCTACAACTACGGCAAGAAGACGAATGGCGCTTATGAACTGGTGCAAGTTCCGGGCGTGGACGCTACGGTGTCAGGAGCAAGCGTTGAACTGCCGAGTGAGTATTTTGAAAAAGATGGTCTGTATGAGATTCGGGCTACGGCGTTTGATGATGCCACTAACAGTAGCGGCGAGAAAGTCTATACCTATGTGGTGATGCGTAACACCTCCGCGTTGGCGTATATTCCGGAATCTCAGCTTGAGAAGTTTGACAATATCGGCATGCGCGCGATGGATTTCGCTGACATTCCGATTTATCTTTACATTGCCAACGATGCCGATTTTACGGTCAAGATTGGGGATAATCTGCTCAATGTGGGCGATTATCGAATCACTGGTACGCGGATGTTTATGAATCAGGTCATGGAGTATCAACTCACAATCCCACAGGTATACATTTCGCAAACATTCTACGAGGATGCGCAGGTGTACGACTTGCCAATCAATATCGCCACTGCGAACGGCCAGATTCTTACCCTTGGTCATATGGTTGTTGACAACGTGAAGCCGTTCGGTGAATTTGATTCCTGGTTGGAGGACGGCGTAGGTTGCTACGACGATACTTGCAAAACTGTTCGAATCGTCAAACTTTCTGATGATATTGATGTGCGGCGGACAAAAGTTTTAGTTGATGGTGTTGAAGTTGAATACGTTTATGATGCAGATGCTAAAACTATAACGTTTACGTTGGAGGAAAGTTCCGCCTACGGCCATCCTTGGGCAGGTCACAATATCAAAGTGACGCTAGTTGATACCGCAGGCAACGAGTATTCGTTACCAGAAATAAACGATGTTTATGTTGGTAGTCGGGTCGGGCGGTATTGGATTCTCGGCGTAGGTGGCGGTGTAGCCGTAGCGGCCGCTGCCGCCGCGGCCTTGTTCAAACCTTGGAAGAAAAAGGAAGAAGTCTTGTAAAAAGGCGTTTGTAATCTAGCTGCGAAGCAGTAGACTGGGTCACCAAAACCTGGTCTACTGCTTTGCGGCGGATAACTGCGTTTTCTTTGAGGTTATCCCTACAGTGCAAAGCATTTTCGAGGTAGCGCGCTGACTACAACAGCGAGAGCTAGAGGGATTATCGGAAGCGTTCTTCGTATTACAGAGACTAACTCCGTGAGAGAATGGGGGAGTGCAGCAGCCGCGCCCCAGCCCTAAACCGAACGGACGGAAACTCAAACCGGGCGAACTGGTCAGCGTGGTCATTAGAGCCGAACTGCTGTCTTGGTTGATTACCGCCTGCGTCTTTGGGGCGCAGAGCATTTTCGTCGTCGCCGTGACCAACCTCAGTGAGGACAGTTTTACTTGGTTGCGGGTTGAGGGCTGGTACTCGCAGTGGATGATGAAACCGTTGCTGTTTAGGGAGCATCTGAACGTCAACGTAGTGTGGACAGTTTTCGTATTTGGGATGCTGAATCAATCAGGGCTATTCATATACGGCGTTGTCAGGCCGATTTGCGATGTGATGGAAGCGAAATACCGGCTCTACGGCGCACCCAGCAAGTTACGCAGCCATTGGGGGCGCTGGATGGCGTTAGGGGTCATCGTATTGCTGTTCATCAACCCAGGGGCGATGCTGGACGGTGTAGATTTCCCGAACGACTTGGGGTTGGATTGGCTCGTTTTCGGCACCTCAATTTGGGCGCTAGGCGGCACTTGGGATGTGCTGACCGATTATCGCAATTTAGCCGGGCAGTTCCCCGATAAACCGTTCGTCAAAGCACCGCTGTTTTCGCCAATCGCAGCGCAACCTATGCCGCAGGCTGCGGCGTTGCCGTACCGACGGTCAGCACTTCCGCCCCGGTATCTGTGACCACTAAACTGTGCTCAAACTGTGCGCAGCGGCTCAAATCGCGGGTCACTACCGTCCAATTGTCGTCCCACACGGCGGTGCTGGGGCTGCCCAGCGTGAGCATCGGCTCGATGGTGAACGTCATGCCGGGGAGCATCACAGTGTCAAGCGTTGGCTCGTCGTAATGTAAAACTACTAGTCCGGAGTGGAATGCGGTGTGTACGCCGTGGCCGGTGTATTCGCGTACCACACCATAGCCGAAGCGTTTGGCGTATGCTTCGATGACCCGCCCGATAACGTTGAGCTGCCGTCCGGGTTGTACGGCGCGGATGCCGCGCTCCATCGCCTCTTTGGTGCGCTCACTGAGCAGCCGGGAGGCTTCGTCCACTTCGCCGCAGAAATAGGTGGCGCAGGTGTCGCCGTGGACACCATCTAAATACGCAGTGACGTCGATTTTTACGATGTCGCCGTCATCCAGCGGACGCAGGTCAGGGATGCCGTGGCAAATCACTTCGTTTACGCTGGTGCAGCAAGATTTCGGAAAACCGCGATAACCCAGCGTCGCGGGGTAAGCGCCGTTGTCACACAGGTATTCATGCACGATAGCGTCCAGCGCATCGGTGGTGACTCCGGGCGTAATTGCGGCGGCTGCAGCGGCCATCGCGTCGGCGGCCACCCGCCCCGCAACCCGCATCTTTTCAATAATCTCTGGTGATTGTACGTCGTCGCCGTCGTAATACTCCCTAGTCATGACACCAACATACGGGGGGCGCGGGATGCTGCTCGGTACGCGGCGGTTAGGCGAGAGCGGATACGGGACAACTTGCTTCACAAACTGCGATTGTACCCGTGATTTCTGTGCCGTGGGGTGTTGGTTACTCGGTTGGTGTTGCGGTTGGCTTAAGCGGTTGCGTATAGACTTCCACTTTGCTTGACTGCTTTTCTCGCCCCTAAGGGAATCTCACGGAAAGCGGGTGAGGTTACTCCACGCGGAGGGTGGCGGTCGCTTGGTCCATGGCGTTGCAGGTGTACGCGTCGTCAATGGTGCAACTGGCGGTGTAGAGACCGAGGTGGTCTGAATCCGGGCCGAGGTCAATGACGATAACCTCAGTGATGTCACCTTTCACGTTCGGGAAATCTAGGTCTTTTACGTATATTTCGGAGCGTAACCGCCAAGCGGCGTGCCCCGAGATGCGGATTTGTTCACTCAAGAGGTCGGTGCGGCCAGTGAATCCCGAATAGTATTGGCTGGACGCCATGCACTGCATCACCTGTTCCGCCGTAGTGCGTATGTCGATAAACCCATCGGAGTTGGCGAGCGAGGCCACCCCGACATCAGCCATCCAGCTGTGGGTGCCTGCTGAATAGAGAATATAGTTCTGGAAATGCCGGTCATACGCGAACTCCAGCCACATCTCGGTCTCAGACCAGCCGGGCACTTTATCCACCACCACATTCCCGGAGCGCAGCGTGTTGCCGCGTTGGGGGGTGTAGGTGTTGCTCCAGTTGAAAGGACAAGCCACCAGTTCGCCGCCGCCGGAGTTAGTGGGGGGTGGCGGGGTGGACGGCACCGAGGTCTCGTCCCAACCGCTCACCGTCGGTTTGGCAGAGTTGGAATCCTCGGTGGCGGGCGTATAATCCGGGGTTCCACTACGTATTACGATAAATACCACCGTGATGATGGTGACTAGCGCCAGCGCAATCAGTGCGTAAAGCCAACCCCTATCCCGGTTGCGCTGCTTACGGTTATCCGTTGTGGCTGCGGTAATCGGTGGCGCAGAGTTGGGGTTGGTGGTGGTGAGCGTAGACCACCCGACGCCATCCCAATAACGATAACGCCCCGGTTGCCCTCCCGGGTCTGGATACCAACCACGCAACGCCATAATTAAAGATTGTAAAGGGGTATTGGGCGCAGTGGGTGCGTAACCGCCGTCATCATAGCTAAGGCATAGGTAACTGCACGGATGAGCATCAACGCTAAACTGCCGCTTTTATCTTGGCCTCGTATTCGTGCTCCCCGCCCTAAACTCGGGGAGGGGTTCTCAACATCAACAACAAACTGAGACCCATACCGGAACCTAAGTGCTCCCCGCCCTAAACTCGGGGAGGGAATCTCAAC
>JAITED010000090.1 GCA_031282235.1 Propionibacteriaceae bacterium
ATAACTAATTTGGGTGGGCTTTCAGGGGATATCACTCCAACAGATGTTGTCTTTTTTGATACTGCAGATGCAGTAGCAGTTTTTGTAAACAAGGACGCTGGGTTGGACAAAGAGGTTACGGTCTCGGGTTATCAGCTTTCTGGTGCTGATGCGTTTAAATACATTTTGTCTCAACCGGTGGGGGTTACGGCTACTATCGACAGTGCGCAGTTGAGTGTTGTGGCTACGAAACCTTATGACGGAACGGCGACTTTCACTAACGAGCAGTTGCAAGCATCTGGTGCTGTCGTTTTATCCGGTGTCATCCCCACTGATGTGGTGTCGCTTGATACGTCTGGGGTCGCTGATGTTGTTATCGGGGGAACTAATGCTAAAGATGTTGGAGCAGGCAAGCCGTTGAGTGGTTTACAGCTCACTGGTGACGATAAAGACAATTACGCTCTGGTGGCTACGGCTACAATCACACCGAGATATGTGACTTTTGATGGTTCGCTTTGGGCGGCTAAAGAATACGATGGCACTGTTAAGCCTCCGCCTGTTGCCTCTTTGACGCTCACTAACCCCACGTTGTTTAGTAATTTGGTTAAGGGTGAGGATTTTACGCTTGATGTTAGTGGTGTTAGCGCGTTAGGGGAGTTTCCAGCAGATGCGGTTGCTGCTTATCAGAATCCGGAGCCCACTTTGACTCCTTACACCGGCAGTTTTGGGCTTACAGCGCTTTCCCCGGATGTGAATGCTGCTAACTATGTTCTCGTGCAACCCACAACTATCACTGCGCAGATATATGACTGCATTGAACTCACTGTGACCACGAGTGCGGGGGGTCAGCAGGTGGCGCTCAACAAATATTTCTCTAACCAGCACTACGTCAATTGGGGAGATGATAACGCCATTACGGGTGATGGGGTGGAGCTTGCTGCAAATACGACCCACAGCTATGCTGCTGCTGGCACTTATCGAATTAGGCTCACTTCAGCCGTTACTAGGGATGGGCATAAGGTTTGGGCATTTTCTTCCGCTGACAACGCCCCGCCGCTTGTCAGCTCTTTAGGCACTAATGCTGAGCGGGTGGTTGTTTCTTTCATACCTCCGATGGAGCGTTTCGTGACTGATTCCGGAGCGGCTGCTGACAATTTCTTCCGCTACTTCAACAAAAACGGTGCTATAAAATCGTTACCTAATGGTTCGTTCGACACTAGCCGCATCGCTATAGCAGGCAACCGTTTCTTCGCCAGCTTCAACGACCACGGTGCGCTCACGTCGCTACCTGCTGGTTCTTTTGACATTAGCCGCATCGAAGAAGCAGGCAGCTATTTCTTCAACACTTTTAACTACTACGGTGCGCTCACGTCGCTACCCGCTGGGTCTTTTAACACTAGCGGCATCACTATCGCAGGCGCTGATTTCTTCTCCTACTTCAACAGTGGGGGTGCGCTTGCGTCGTTGCCTGCCGGTTCTTTTAACACCGGCAACATCATTACAACAGGAAACTATTTCTTCTACAGCTTCAACTCCGACGGGCACGCACTCAAGTCGTTACCCCCTGGCTCTTTTGACACCAGCAGTATCACGTGGGTAGGTATTCATTTCTTCGCCTACTTCAACAGTGGGGGTGCGCTCACGTCGTTGCCAGATGGTTCTTTCCAGATCAACAGCGACATCAAGACGGTGAGTATCGGCTTTTTCTATTACTTCAACAGGGAAGGTTTTCTCACGTCGTTGCCTGCTGGTTCTTTTGACGCTAGTCAGATTGGTACGGCAGGCAACAGTGTTTTTTCTCATTTTAACTACAACGGCGCTCTCGGCAGTTTGCCTACCTCTTTTAAGTTCCCGACGCTGAGCACCGTAACTGCAGAGTCATTTTCCCACGCTTTCGACTCGGCTACGGCCCTTGCTTTCGATGATGAACGTACGGTGCTCGATATCATCGGTGGCTGCGTAACACCTAGCGAGGATCGGGAAACTTTTTCAAGCAATCAGCCGGGATACGGAGATTTGGATGACAATTGGAAAGGGCCGCAGCGGCCGTGAGCTTTTACGCGCCATGCGCGCTCTCCCACTAAGCAAACAGTTCGGATAGCACTCTGCCGGCGGTGACGCATTCGTCGTAGCTGACATTGAGGTTGGCTACGGCGCGTACCGTATTTGCGCCCACAGCGGAGAGGGCAACCCCACGCGCTTTGGCGGCGGCGACCACTTCGGCGGCGGTGCGGGGCAAGGTGGACATGACTACGATGTTGGTCTGCGGTGGGGCGGCGATAACCTGTGGGGCGACTTCGTTAATCTGGCGGGCAATCTCGGCAGCTCCGGCGTGGTCATCGGCTAAGCGGGGGATGTTGTGGTCTAGGGCGTAGAGCGCCATCGCGGCCAGCACCCCGGCTTGCCGCCAAGCACCCCCGAGCGCGCGGCGACGAATGCGCGCTTTGGCGATAGCCGCCCGGTTGGACACCAGCACGCTCCCCACCGGTGCACCTAAACCTTTGGAGTAGCACACCGATACGCTATCAAACAGTTTGCCGTAGTCAGATAGGGGAATGCCGGTGACGACGTGGGCGTTCCAGAGCCGCGCTCCGTCGAGATGCAGCCCAAGGTCGTAGCGCTTCGCCAAATCGTGAATGTCCAAAAGGTTCTGATACGGCTGAATCGTGCCCCCCCCGAAGTTGTGGGTATTCTCAATCTCAATGGCTGCCGTACCCGTGAGCAGCCCGCCGCGTGCCGCAATCAACGGCTCAATGGTGGCGGCATCCGCGATGCCCGTACCCGCAGAGTGCCAAGTCCGGGTGGTGACACCGTGCAGCCCAGCGTGTGAACCGGATTCAGCGCGCACGATATGCGCCTGCTCATCGCAGAGCACCTCCTCCCCGCTGCCCACAAGCGTAAACACTCCCAACAGATTTGAGAGCGTCCCAGAGACCACAAACAACCCCGCCTCATGCCCCAACAACTCCGCAGTGCGCTGCTCCAGTTGGGCAACCGTGGAATCCTCGCCGTACATATCATCGCCCACCGGCGCATCCAGTGCCGCTTCCCGCATGGCGCGACTCGGTTGAGTGAGGGTATCAGAGCGCAAATCAATCACGCTACGATAGCCTACACGCCGTATCCCCTGCTCGCGCTTAAGGCTCAAAAATCCCAGTCGGTGGGGTCTAGGGTGGGGCGGCGGGCAGCGGAGAATACGTTGAGACGCTCTGCGATCATGAACGCTAACTCCATCGCTTGATTGCGGTTGAGGCGGGGGTCGCACACGGATTCGTAGTGGTTTTCTAGGTCGGACTCATTCACGGGAACGGCACCGCCCAAACACTCGGTTACGTTGTCGCCGGTGAGTTCGATGTGGACACCGCCTGGCCAACTGCCCAACTGTTCGTGTACGTCGAAGAAACCGTCCAGTTCATCGACGACAGCGGCGTAAGAACGGGTTTTATAACCGTTTGCGCTCTCAAAAGTGTTGCCGTGCATCGGGTC
>JAITED010000147.1 GCA_031282235.1 Propionibacteriaceae bacterium
GCAGCGTGGCAACACCACCGTAGAATCCCTGTTTCTCTAGGAATCCCAGTACAGTAACTGCCGGGCGCTGCCCCAATTTCGGCAACGCAGGTAATAACGTCACCCCGTTTCGTTCGGAATTGAGCGTGTTCTCAACGGATACTGCCGGTAAACCATCGGCACTTCTAGCGGCGGCCAAACGCAGCCCTATCCGGTAATTCATGAATTGCAGTGCGCGTACTCCAAATTGTGCCACTAGAAGTGATAACGCTACTCCTTTGCGAATCACTCGCAGAAGCAACTGCACTGGCTTTATCGCACTTAAACTCATGCTTTGCCTAACTTCCGTACATCAATGAATGGGTCGCCTCGTACTAAGTCGAATTGAGTGATGTAGCTGCGATATGATGCGCTGAAATCACCATATGGTATCCCTAGCCCGGAGCGAGATTTGCTCTCATGATGAATCATCACTCCGTAGTTTGCCCCGACTAGATAGTTATGCAGCCCGAGATTGCGTAACCGCAGACACAAATCCACATCTCCCCCCCCAATAGTAAAAGCCTCGTTGAAGCCTCCCACGGCATTGAAATGCTCCCGTGACATCATTAACGACGCTGCGGTGACGGCGACCACTTCCAAATCTGTATCAATCCGGTAAGGGTAACGCGTGGAATCGGTTAGCGCATGTTGCAGACGTTTTCCCGCGTAAAGATGGTCGGCAAAACCTCCCGGCACCAGATATACGCCGGCGTGTTGGATGACTCGCTCATCGCCGTATAACAGCACACAACCTACGGCTCCAGTGTTAGGGTCATTGACCAGTTCCCGCATTTGAGCGACTAGCGTCTCGCTAGTTTTGGGCACTACTACGTCGTTGTTTACGAACCAGAGGGTTGCTGTATCAGTCTGTTGAACAGCCCAATTATTGAGAGCCTGAAAGTTAAACGGGCAGTCGTACGATATGTAATCAATGTTGTTGTATTCTGCGGCGACCGTACGTACTATATCTGCTTCCCGGACAGCAGAACGGTTGTCCACTAAAAGTATTCTCCCTAGCCCTAATGGAATCAGTGACTTCACGCACTGTAGCGTCATATCAGCGTGATTCTTGAACGGCACTATAGCGGTGATGTCATGCAGTGCCGGTTCTTCGAAGAAACTCACCCGACTATGTTACTACGCAACGGACACGATACCCCGAGGCATAGTCAGAAGCATACGCTGGCTTTAGCGGGATAGAGAAGCATATATCCTAGTCAATTTGGGAATGGGAGAGGTTGTTAGAGAATAGCACGGTGTGGTAGCCGCCGCCTGCGGCGATATAAACCCAAGAGCGTTCGATGACATGGGCTAGGGTACGGCGCAACTGTCCGCGTTCGCGGCCAAAGTCCTTCGGCGCCAATCCTAAATCAAAAAGTGGCCTGAGGGCTGAGGTTCGCCCCCAAAAGAAATCGCCTGCTGCGAATAGCGGCATTCGGGGCAACGCAACGTTCATATTCAAGCGTTGCAGCAGTCGCGCTACATCGGTCTCAGTGGTGTCCCAGCCCATTGCTGGAATCATCCGCTCAAACAAGCTGGGAATCGCCAGCCCTAGTTGTGGGTCGGTCTCGAATGCTGCGAATACCGCTTGCAGATAGCCCGGCGACCCGAAAGTGTGGGCGGTGAGATGCCGTCTCCATTCATCCCCCAAATACATGTGTTGAGAACGTTTAGTGTGGGCGTGGGCGAAATAGCGGTAATTATCAATTACGGGAGCCAGTTGGGTGAGCAGCGGACCTATATCGCGCCCCTGGTTAGGTAAAACTTCTATCCGTACTTCTCTAGCGGTGCAGCGAGTAAACAGTGCCTCCATCTCGACCTGTTTGGCTGCGGTGTCTACAGAAATGAAACAATCGTACGGATACGGTATCTGATTTACTGCCTGTAACAGTTCGTCTGCTAGTTCTGTGAAGTACAGGTGTAGCTGTACCGCGAGCTTTGGTGATTCGGGAGTATCGAGTTCGGGCAACCAAGAGCCGGGGGCGGTTACCACTATGCGTTGCGCGTCTGCGATATCGTCGCGTTCTGGAGCGGTAATCGCCGCTGATAGCGATCGCATTTTATTGGTTGAGACGGCCGACAGCGCCCATACGCGCCTCCAAAATACTGCCCAGCCCTTGTCGCGTAACAGCCGCCAAGCCCTGTGCATTATTGTCATCGTTACTACCTACCCCTACGATGTCTAGTCAATTTTGTTCGTAACGCTAAATCCTACGCTGGCTGGTAGCTTTGTTGTAACCGACTCGTCAATTGAGGCGTAAACGGTAGACTGGCGTTTCGCGTATTAAGCAGGTTAGATTAAGCAGATTGACCAGAGAAACCGATAAACCGGACGGCGCGATAGCGGGCGAACGGGGGAATGGAAACAACAGTGACAGCAGTGGGGGCACGTACGGCGGCTGAGTTGCGCGCTGCGCGGCTGGCTACGTTGCCGTTGGTGGACATGAACCCGCCTGAAGGGTTCTTCAGGGGGGCAATTCACGACTGGGCAGACATCTGGGTGCACCGCGAATTGTTGGGGCAGTTGATGTCGCGCGAAATCAAGACGCGCTATAAGGGCTCCATGCTCGGCATGTTGTGGAGTTTCATCAAACCGCTGGTCATGCTGCTGGTTTATTACGTCGCGGTGGGGCAGTTTTTGGGTGCCGCTAAAGGTATCCCAGGGTTCGGGCTGTACATCTTCTCCGGGTTGAGCGTCTGGGTTTTATTCTCCGAAATCGTGCAGGTGTCCAGCATGTCCATTCTCGCCAACGCCGCTATCATCAAAAAGATTCATCTGCCGCGCGAAGTGTTTCCGCTCGCCAGTCTGGGGCCAGCGGTGATGAACTTCACCATCCAAATCTCATTAGCGCTAGTGGTGGGGGTTTTCACCGGTTCGATTACCGGGCGTTCCCTCGTCGTACACCTGCCACTTTCGGTGCTGGTGGCGCTGGTGTGGGCGGTGGCGTTGGGGTTAATCGTGGCCGCCGCCAACGTATATTTCCGCGACGTGGGTTATCTGGTAGAAGTGGGTTTGATGTTGGGGTTCTGGTCGCTGCCAGTGGTCTATTCGTGGACGATGGTGAGCGGCAAAATCGGTACGGTGTTGCAGGAGATTTATCTTTCCAACCCCATCACTATGGCGGTGATGGGCATCCAGAAAGCCATCTGGGGCGGCAATACCACAGCGTCATACTTCCCGAGCCACCTAGGCCCCCGGATGCTGGTGGCGTTGCTGGTGGGTCTCGTCGCGCTGTTCTGCGCGCAACGGGTATTCAGCCGCCTCCAAGCCGACTTTGCGCAGGAGGTCTGATGGGCACCGAAGTTATCAGGCTCACTGACGTATCTAAAACGTTTACGGTACGCACCCAGCGTTCCCTCAAAGACCAGTTGGTAAATCTGGTACGCCACCAGCGCGATGGCGACTTCCGTGCGCTTGACCATGTGGATTTGTCTATAGCTGCGGGCGAATCGGTGGGGTTGGTGGGGCCGAACGGTTCCGGGAAGTCCACCATGTTGAAAGTCATCGGCGGGATTTTGCGCCCCAACTCCGGCAAGGTGCAGGTGCGCGGGCGGCTTGCCGCCATGATTGAGTTGGGTGCAGGGTTCCACCAAGACCTCACTGGCCGCGAAAACATCTTCTTAAACGCCGCAATTCTTGATTTGCCAAAATCTCTTACCCGAGATTATTTCGATTCAATTGTTGAGTTTTCGGGCATCTCGGAGTTCATCGACACTCAGGTGAAGTTTTATTCGTCCGGGATGTATGTGCGGTTGGCGTTCGCGGTCGCCGTGCACGTTGACCCCGACGTACTGCTGGTGGACGAAGTGTTAGCGGTGGGCGATGAGCCGTTCCAAGTGAAGTGTATGGAGAAAATCCATCAGTTCCAGCAGGAGGGGCGCACCATCGTATT
>JAITED010000001.1 GCA_031282235.1 Propionibacteriaceae bacterium
GCTACTCGATGTCGGCGGCGGCGGCGCGGAACGTATTGCATGATGACAAGGTGTTTTGGGCGAAACCTTGCGCTAACCAGTTCACGCGGTTTTGGCCGTGGCCGTGGTTGCCCTCATAATCCGGGTCGCCGGTGAGTACATCGTCACCGATGGAGTAGAACGTCAACGCCACCGCGTCTGCCTCCTCCTGAGTGAGTTGGAGAGATTGCTGAACGGCGCTCAAAAACTCGCCCGCGAAGCAGTCAGCTTGCAACTCCAACTGACGCGACACCTGATTCGCGCTGGATTCGTCGTCTTTAGAGGTGTAATTGTTCTGCCAAGCGTTGCCGGAGGGGAGGATTCCGGTACGGTTCTGCACCGCGTGCCCGAACTCGTGCGCGATGACCTCCTCAATCACCATCCGCACCCGGCGCGCGTCCGCCGGGATGATGCGCGGCAGGTCGGTGGCGTAGTACACCTGCTCGTTAGCGGAACAGAACACCGCATTTTCCATGGGAAGCGCACCACAAGGGGAATCAATCTCGGAACTGTAAATGTTGATGACCGGGCGCACTGCGTAAAAACCGGCCTCTTGCAACGTGGGATCCCAAACGCGCATCAGACAGGCGGTCAGTTCGTCGAAATACGATTTCAGCTTTGCGGGGGTGGCGCTGTAGAGGTCTACGGGGGATAGCTCGCAGCGTACCGGCGCAGGTACGGTGGCGTTGTAAAGCGCGTTGTCCGTCAGCATCTGGGTGGCCTCATCCCAAGTGCTGGGTTCCGGACGCCCCGCACCGGCGTGCAACCCGGGCGCGCCCACCGTGTAATCATCGTTGCGGTATTCATCGTCGGAACTGCCGGTGGTCTGCGTCGGCTGAGTGGGTTGGGAAGTGGACGTAGGCTCGGTGGTAGTGGTGCCGGTGGACGTATCGGTGCTGGGGGCGGTTGGAATGGTGGAATCATCGGAAAATAGGGTTCCGACTAGGAAGAACAGCAAAAATAGCGTTGCGAAAACCACTCCGACGAGCCCCAGCAGTGCGCCTACGCTGGTTTTCTTACGCTGCGGAACTGGTGTGAAGCTGGCGTGCTGCGCGCTGGGTGCAGGGGTGAAGTTGCCGTAATTGGGGTTGAAACTCGGTACGCCCCCCCACTGTGACGCTCCGGTTGCCGCAGGTTGCACCCACTGTTTGCCGTCCCACACCGGTTGCCCGGGCGCGCCCCAGCCCCCCGCTTGCGCCGCAGGCCACTGTTGGGCTTGCTGCTGATAGGGGGACATCCGTCGCACCGAAGCAGGTTGTGTCATAGCACCAGATTATAGGTGTTCTAGGTGTTTCTTGTGGTCTCGCAGGGTACGGTAGAGTCAGCGTGTGGGAGTGCGAAAGTTGGTTAGAGGGTTTTAAGTTTGAGAGAGGGTTCGGGGTTCAGTATGAGACTTTTCAGGCGAGTGGTCGTGGTGCTAGGCGTGGTCTTAGCTGCGGCGTTGCTCGTAATCACCGGGGCGACACCGCCCGCGAACGCTGATGCCGGGGATGCCAAAACGTATGACGTGACGTTAGTGGTTGACCCAAATGGCACCATTCACGTCACCGAAACGCTCACGTTCGGCGATAAGCCTGCCCAGTTGGTGCAGCGGCTCACCCTCACTCAAGAAATCACCGACAATCGGGTGAACCGGTTCACGGTGTCAAACGTTGCGGTGGAGGGCGGCGAGGCGACCACCACTGCCAACGAGAGCTACTTCACTTTCGACATCAAACCGACCTCTCCGGTCATCGTAATCAAATACGACGTAGTCGGCGCGGCGTTCAACGCGGGGCGCGGCAGTGGCGGCGTTCACCTCACCGAGGTGACTTGGCCGGTGCTGCAAGGGCTTTCGGTGGGGGTTGAGACGGCCACCGGGAAGATAGTGCCCGGCGGCGAGGTGCAAGACCAAGCCAGTTTCGCGGTCAAATCGCTAAACTGCGTCTCCGGCACTGTGGCTGCCCAGATGAAATGCACCATGGCTGGCGGCGGCACTTTCGAGAACCCATTCCCGTATTTCTCCGACGGCCCGCGCGCCGCTGGTGAAGTGGTGATTTTTGGTTTCACTGCCGAGCAGCAGGTCATCGCCGCCAACGAACAGATTGATGAACTGTGGACGCTGGGGCGGGCGTTCTCGGTCGGCCCCAACCAACTGCTGGCCGCTTTGGCAGTGCTGCTGGCGGGTGGCGCGGTGGTGTTCGCACTGCTGCGGGTCAAGGGCACCGACGTGAGCCACGTAAAAGACCCCACTACCGTAGCGTCGTTCATACCCACCGGGGCGGGCACCGTAGAGTTTGAAGTTGCCGGTGAGGTGCGTCCCGGCCATGTGGGCACCGTAGCCGATGAGCATGTTGACCCGGTGGATGTCACCGCCACCATTTTGGATTTGGCAGTACGCGGCTATCTGCAGATTGTGGAGTTGCCCGGCAGAACTGGCCCGGATTGGACGTTCCGCCGGATGCCGAAAGCTGACGAGTTGGCGGCAGCGGCCGTGGGGCAGCCTGCGATTGATAAGGCTGACAAAGGCAAAGCTACCAAAGACAGCAAAGCGAAACCGACGCCGCAGGGCGCGAACCAGTTAGCTTCGTTTGAGGTGACGCTGCTGGACGCAGTGGCTCCGGTTGACGGCGAAGCGGCCACGGTTTCCACCATCTCTGAGACGGTGAGCGCGGTTGTCTCTAAAGTGCAGAGCGAACTCTACGACGATGTGGTGGCGCGCGGTTGGTTCTCAAGCCGTCCCGATGCGACGCGGAACAAGTGGGCGATTATCGGTTGGACTACGGTGGTCTTAGCGCTCGGAGCGCTGGTCGCTTTGGTGATGTTCACCAAGTTTGGGTTGGTTGGTATCGCAGCGTTGGCCGTCGCTAGCGCGCTAGTGGTGGTCTCAGCTGACATGCCGCGGCGTACCCCCTCCGGGTCGGCGCTGCTCGCCGGTTTGCAGGTGCTCGCCACCAATCTTCGCGTTCAGCCGCTAGACCAAATCGAGAAAGCCAAGGCGTATACCGAAATCTCCGAAGTGCTTCCATACGCCGTGGTGCTGGGTTCTTGCGAACGCTGGACGGCTGCGCTAGCCGCCGCCGACAACGACCCCGGCGTCCCCGACCCCGACGACCTGCCGTGGTATCACGGCAGCGCCAACTGGTCGCTATCCGACCTCCCCGCGAGCTTCGAGGCGTTCATAACTGCGATGCAGGGTCGCCTGTTCGGCAGGGGATAGTTTCAACTTGACGGATTGGTGCTGGGGTAATTAACCGCTGAAAGGTTGGGCGTCTAGGATTTCTACGGTGAACTCTTTGCCGGTGGGGGCGGTGTAGCTCACGGTATCGGCAGGGTGGCAGCCGATTACGGCGGCACCCAGCGGTGACTGCGGGCTGTATACGGCCAAATCGTCTGCGATGATTCCAGCGGAGAGCATCTCGCGGGAACCGAGTAGGAAGCGAGTGGGCGCGCCACCGTTGATAGCCGCGGTGACTACGAATCCAGCTTGAATCCCGGTACCGGTGTCCGTGGGGTTGCCCACCTGTGCTTCGCGTAGCATCTGCTCCAGCATGGTGATGCGCGCTTCCAACTGCCCCTGTTCTTCCCGGGCGGCGTGATAACCGCCGTTCTCGGAGAGGTCGCCCTCGGCGCGCGCGGCGGCGATACGAGCGGAAACATCGCGGCGACCGTCAGTTTTCAGACGGTCAAGTTCGGCGCTCAGCTTCTCGAACGCTTCTTGCGGTAACCAGGTCTCGGATGGCTCAGACATTGGAACAGAATACCTCACAGTTTCACAGAATCTAGCCTTTAGACTTTTGGGTTGAGGGGAGCTTTAGCGCCCGGACATGACGTCGTCGATGAGCGCTTTGGCCTCATCGACTGTCGCTTGGTCGGGAGTCATTACGTATAACATCTTGTCAGAGCCCATGGAATACGTGGGCTTCCAGTCGTCGTAACCGGAGACAGAGTATTCGGTGACTTGCCAGTCGGTGCCCAAATCAAGCTGCCGTTTGGCTAGGGATGCGATACGCTCCGACGGCATGGAGGTCTCCATGTTGGGCGCTAGGGCGTTCAACACCGCGTTGTAGTTGAGCAGGATGGAAGGGCGGCTGAGTTTCTCAATCAGCGCTTCAATCACCGCCTGTTGGTTCTTGCCGCGCTGCCGGTCGCCGTCCTCAAAGGCTTTACGTTCGCGGGAGAAACAGAGCGCCTGAGAGCCATCCATATGGGTGAGACCCACATCGAACTGGTAGCCATCCCAGGTATACGCCCCGGCGTAGCAGCGGAACGCCAGCGGCACATCGACGTCGATACCGCCGACCGCGTTTACGATGTCCACCACGGAGGAGAAGTTTATACGTACCCAGTAATCGATATGGATGTCGTATAAATCCTCCATCGTTCCCACGCTCATATCGATGCCATACGTGCCGGCGTGGGTGAGCTTATCGGGATACCAAGAGGTGTTATGCAACTGTACGTAGTAGTCACGCGGGGTGTTGATGAGGGCGATACGGCCAGTAGCCGGGTTGACGGCGAACAGCATGTTGGAGTCGGAGCGCCCCACCTCATCCAGCCCTTCGCTGGTGTCGATGCCGGAGATGTATACGATGAAAGGCGTAGCGGGGTCGTCGCTGATGGGCTGCGGCGGGTCGGGGGTGATTTTCATCCGGAATGTTTTAACCACTTCAATGCCAGTGAAAAACTCGGGTTCGTGCTCCGCCCAGAGCCGATAGATGGAACGGTCTACGCAAGCGGCTTGAATGCTGCCCTCACCCATAGCGCTCACCACGTCGGAGGCAGAGTTCAGTTCAATCTGATTCGCGCTGATGAGGTTGTTCAGAATGTCGGTGGCTTTGGCGCGGTTCGGGTCGTTGACGATGATGCCGATGTTGCGCCCGGCCAAATCGCTGAGTGCGGTGTGCGGTTTCGGCGACTGTGGCTTCGACGGGGTGGCCGCAGTGGTGGTGCTCGTAGCACTCGGGGGGGTAGTTGTGGCAGTTGGTTTCGTGGGGGTAGCGCTCGGGGTAGCGGGGGATGCACCAGGGCTG
>JAITED010000070.1 GCA_031282235.1 Propionibacteriaceae bacterium
CCCGTCAGGCTGCGCCTGCCCCCCCCTTCAAGAAGGGGGCTCTAGTGCGTTTGTTGCCCCCTTTTTCAAAGGGGGTGCCGACGTTAGTCGGCGGGGGTTTATTCCCGCGCTGCGCGGAAGGGAAGTCAGCTCTTGAGGTGGTGGCGCTCTACGGCTATCACGCTGGAGTCTAAACCTAGGTGGGCGACTAGGGTGTCTGAGGGTTTCATGGGGGTGTAGGGGAGGTTAAGGGCGGCGGCCATGTCGGGCAGTACCGGGCGGTGTCCGCAGATGGCTAGGGTACTTGACGCATCGGCCAGCGTCCGCTCCCGCAGTTCGTGCATCACGCGGGTTACGGCGGCGGGGTCGGCGGCGGCACCCTCCTCGGAGAGTTCGGGGAAAGTTTCGATGGTCAGGCCGCGCATGGTGGCGTATGGGATGAACGTATCGCGGCAGCGTATTGACGTGGAGGAGAGCAACGTATCGACACCATACGCGGACAACACGCGCCGCAACGCCGCCGCTTGGCGGTGGCCTTTGAGGGAGAGGGTACGTAGCGGGTCGGGCCCCGTCCACTCGGCGCGGTCGATAGCTTTGGCGTGGCGTATCACCAGCAGCGTTACGCTGGGCGGGGCGGCGAGCGCCCGATGCAACACCGCCCGCTCATCTGCGTAGTTCAACCGCTCCAACGCTTGGTCGCTCGGCAACCACACCGCTTGGTCAATTTCAGTGGGGTCAAACGGGCGCGGAGCGGATACGTCATCGGCAACGCCCAGCCACCAGTGCACCACTTTGGGGTGGTCTCCGACGTGATAATGCTCAACACCTAGCGGCGCGCCCAAGCGGCGTATCTTCAGCCCAGTTTCTTCGCGGAACTCCCGTACCGCTGCGGTCACCGCCAGTTCGTTGCTGCTCAGTTTGCCTTTCGGCAAGCCCCAATCGTTGTAGCGGGGGCGATGCACCACCAGCACCTGATAGCCCGTAGCATCAGGTCGCAGGGCACATACCCCCGCTGCTGTGATAGTTTTCGCGGGTACAGCCATCAGTCGCCGTCCTACTCAAGTGGTGGAAATCTGGGGTTGCGTGCGCAAAGGCCGCAACTCTAGCGTCAAAGTGTTATCCCCCGGCTCGTAGCGCCGCTTAGTGGTGGTTTCAATCAGATGATCCTGTAAATCGGTGAGCAGGTTGCCAGCAGCGTCGCGGCTCACCTCCTGCCAATGCTCATCCACTAGGTGCCAAGCCACCGTGTCGGGGTGGAACGCCAGATTGAACAGTTCATCAATCTGGCGAGCTTTTTCGGGGTCGGTGAGCATCACAATCACTTCCACCCGACGGTCTAAATTGCGGTGCATCAAATCTGCCGAACCGATACCAACAGTGGGGTTCCCCGCGTCCTCAAACCAATACAGCCGGGAGTGCTCCAAAAAACGCCCCAAAGTGGAGACCACTTGGATGTTTTCAGATAGCCCCGGCACTCCGGCGCGCAGCGCACAGGTGCCGCGTACCCAGAGTTGCACTGGCACCCCGGCAGCGGACGCTTGATAGAGCGCGTCGATGATTGCCTCGTCCACTAGGCCATTTACTTTAATACGAATCCGGGCTGGCAATCCGGCAGCCTTGTTGGCGATTTCGTGTTGGATGTGTTCGATGATGCCAGTACGCATGGATTCCGGCGCTACCAGCATCCGACGGTAGCCACGCTCTTGCGACAGCCCGGAGAGGTGGTTGAACAGCCGCGCCACATCTTCAGTGACCTCTGGGTCAGCAGATAGCAGCCCAAAATCCTCATATACCCTAGCCGTGGCGGGGTTGTAGTTTCCGGTGCCGATGTGGGCGTAGCGGCGTAACACCCCGCCCTCGTCGCGTACCACCAGACACAGCTTGCAGTGGGTCTTGAGCCCGACGACCCCATACACCACATGCACCCCGTGGCGCTCCAACATGCGAGCAAAATCAATGTTCGCTTGCTCGTCGAAGCGCGCCTTAATCTCTATCACCGCCAGCACCTGTTTCCCAGTGGTTGCGGCGTTGATAAGCGCTTTTACAATGGGTGAATCCGCGGAGGTGCGATAAAGCGTCTGTTTGATGGCCAGCACTGTAGGGTCAGCGGCGGCCTGCTCGATGAAGCGCTGCACACTGGTGGCGAAAGAGTCATACGGATGCTGCAGCAGCACGTCGCGGCGTTTTAGGGCGGCGAACATGTCGGCGGGGCTGGAGGTTTCCACGCGCGCCAGATGCGGGTGCGTCTTGGGCAGAAAACCGGGGTATTTGAGGTCTTCGCGTCCCAAGGCTTGCAGGTCGGTGAGTGCGGATAAATCCAGCGGCTCCGCTAGCCGAAACACCTCTTTATCGCTCACCTCGAACTCGTCCATCAACAGTTCCAGCAACTCTGTGGAGATGGTGTCGGCTACCTCTAGGCGCACCGGGGTGCGGCCTTTGCGCAGCGACGCCAACTCGGCCTCTAACGCGACCAGCAGGTTGTTGGCGTCGTCCTCCTCCACCTCCAAATCCTCGTTGCGGGTGACCCGGAACAGCGTGACCGCTTCAATACGCATCCCAGCGAACACCCGGTCTAAATGGTGAATTATCACTTCCTCCACGGCGACGAATCGGCCGTTGCCGAGGGGCTGGAACCGCGCCACAATATCGGGCACTTTGACGCGCGCGAACCGCTGTTGTGCGGTCATCGGGTCGCTGAACAGCAACCCGATGTTGAGGGAACGCCCGCTGACCATCGGAAACGGGTGTGCCGGGTCAACGGTGAGCGGAATCAACACCGGATAAAGCCGGGTGTCAAAAAACTGCGACATAGTGGCTTGCTCGGCGGCACTCAGGTGCTGCCAACGCAACAGATGGATGCCAGCGGTGTCCAACTCCGGCAACAGTACGCGGTGCATCAGACGCTGCTGGTCGTTGACCATCTGATGCGTCAACTCCAGAATCTCGTCGTATAACTCGCTGGGGCGCTTGCCAGTTATGGTACGCACCGCCACTTTCGTATCAATGCGGCGTTTCAACCCTGCCACCCGGACGCTGAAAAACTCATCAAGATTGGACGAGAAGATGGCGCAGAAACGCGCCCGCTCCAGCAACGGCACGCGGCCATCATCTTTGGCGAGGTCAAGCACCCGGTTGTTGAACGCCAGCCAAGAAAGCTCGCGGTCGGAGTAACGGTTGGAGGGCAGTAAGGTAGCTGTTTTCACGCCGCCCCCACTGCGGTTTGGCTCTGACTACGGTGGTCAGGGCTTAAACGGTAGCCGACGTTGCGCACTGTTGCGATGTAGTGTTCCAACTCCGGGCCCAGTTTGGCGCGCAATCGCCGGATGTGTACGTCCACAGTGCGGGTGCCGCCGAAGTAGTCGTATCCCCAAACATCGGTCAACAGCGTCTCGCGGGAAAACACCCGGCCAGTGTGCTGCACCAGATAGCGCAGCAGCTCAAACTCGATGTAGGTGAGGTCAAGCGGGCGCCCCCCCACAGTGACCGTATAGGCATCCTCATCTATCACGATAGGCCCGATAGAGATGGCGGTAGCGGACTGGTTGGTCTCCAGCAGCAGCCGAATCCGCGAATCCCACTCGGCGGCGGTGGCTCCATCCACGATGAAATCATCCACCGCCCACTTCGCATCCAACGCTGGCAGGTTCGCCGTCTGCACCAACAGCAACACCCGAATCCGGGTGGAGCGGGCGATGAGTTGGCAGGTGATACGGGCTTCCGCCGGGTTGATACGGCCATCGACCACCGCCAAATCGACGTTGGTGTGGGTGCTCAACACCCGGTCAGCGCCCGATACGCTGGTCACTTTATGCGGCAGTAGGTCAAGCGCCGGTGGCACCTCGGCGGGTGGGCGGCGCGCCGAGGCCACCAGCATGATGTCAGCCACGTCTTACCTCCCGCACCGGTTTATGCGTTTAACCTGTTTGTTATCCCGCTAACACTCAGGATACCTATAAAATCTTGCCACATCGGACGCGCTCAAGTGGCTAGCGCCGTCCAATCAGCGGAATCCAAAATTATGGTCACTGGGCCATCGTTGGTGAAACTTATACGCATGTGAGCGCCGAAACGCCCGGTGCTGACTCGGGCACCGTGGTTGCGTAGCGCGGTGGTGTATGCGTTCACTAGTGGCTCGGAAATCGGCGCGGGGGCGGCGGCGTTCCAAGAGGGGCGCCGCCCTTTGCGAGTGTTGGCATACAGGGTGAATTGGCTGATGACTAGTATCGGGAGGTCTAGTTCTGCAGCGGAAAGCTCTGCTTCAAAGATGCGCAACTCCCAAGTTTTAGCGGCCATCCGCTCCGCAATCGCCGGGGTGTCGCCGTGCGTGATGCCCACCAGCGCCACCAGCCCGTAGCCGTCGAACCCGCCCGTGATGTCATCCCCCACGGTGCAAGCGGCCCCAAAGGCGCGCTGTAATACGACTCGCATGTTCGCCAAGCGTAGCCGGATGACCGGCAGGGTTTCAAGGTGTGGGGCAGGCGAGGTGCCAGATGGTGGCCTGAAAGTCGGCTACTTGAAATACGACGGACGCGGTGTTCGGGTCCACAATGGGTGCCAGCGTCGTATCCAGCGTAGCCAGCGCGATAGGGCCGAGTTCGTAGTGGTGAGCTGATGAACCGAGCCAACCCACGTTTACCCCTGCGCACAACACTGGGGTGCCCACGGGCGGTGGTTCTTCAGAGTCTCCCTCTAGCAGCAGTACGGCGAGTCGCGCTGCTGCTGGCTGCTGTGCTGGCACGTCCATGTCGGCGCGCGGCACCCCGGCGGCGATACGTAAAGCGTGATACGCCCACAGTCCGACGGGCACGTTTGCTGCCACTAGGGCTTCGGCTTCCGGCAACGGCAACAGCCACTCCGTCCCGCCCGCGAGTCCTGGTTCGGGGTGGTAATCGTCGCCCTCGGGCGGTTGGCCGTATTTGCCCAACCATACCCAAGCCACCGGGCCGGGGTAGGCGGCGTATGGCACCGCGTCGAAGCGGTCAAAGATGAGCGCCCCCAATCCGGATTCCATCGCCCGCTGTTCGGTGAGCGGAGAACCGTAATGCCACACCAGCCCGGCATCGGGGCCGTCGGATATCAAGACGGGATTCAGTGCAGTTTCGGAAAATCCCATGCCTCACCCCGCAACTTTCCGCAGTCTCGCCCACAGGTACGGTTGGAGCGGCACGTCGGCGCTGGCGCGGTCCCACGTCCACATCAGGTCGCCCGCGACGTTGCCGTATAACCGCTGCCCGCCGCTGATTTCTAGCGGGCTGCTGGGCACTCTGGCCACTAGGTCGGTGGTGAGGTCAATACGTGCCCCCTGCACGCGCCCTGCCCACACTTCAACCCAACCCTCCGGATGCGTGAGCAGCACATCCAAGGTGGCATCATCGTGCGGCAACCAGAAACCGGTTTCCATCGTGAGGGGGGTGGCGGGTTGGCCGTCGGCATCCAGCGTCCACAGTTGTGAGATGTAGTGCAGAAATGCGCCGCCGTTGGTGGAGAACTCGACGCGCTGCCCGTATTCGAAATCGCCCACGTCTGGCCACGAGCCGTGCCCGTTTCCCTCCCAGACGCCCAGCAGCCAATTCAGCCCCAACAAGGCAGGATTTATGTTTTCGGGGATATCAAAGTGCATCTGGGCCTCGCTGGGGTGGGATAGTTTTGTTTAAGTTTCAACGGCTATGCCGGGGTCGGGGGTGACAATTGCGGGTTCGGCATCTGCCAACACCAGCGCATCAATACGCTTCACCTGCCGCAGTTGGGAAACTACGACCAGCGCCACCATGATGAACGCCAACAGCGCGAACAGTATCCCCGCTGCCACCAGCACCCAGAACGTCACCTCGCCCATGCGCACTAGCCTACGCTCACTCGGTGAGTGCTGTCAGCCGGGCGGCTTCGGCGGGGGTGAGTTCCAGCGTCGCCGCTGGCAACAGTTCTTGCAGCTGCGTAACTTTGCTCACGCCGGTCAGCGGCACCACGATAGTGGGTTGGGTTTTGAGCCAAGCGAGGCCGACAGCGGCGGTGGTGACCTGATACTTCTCAGCCAAGTCATCCAGCGCGGGGAGCAGGGTGGCACCGAAGCGCTCCAGATGCGCAGCGGCTTGTTGGGAATGGGCGCTTTGCGCAGCTTCGGTATTCGGGCGGTAATGCCCGGAGAGGAACCCGCTGGCCAAAGAGCGATACGGCAGGTTTACTAGGCCAAACTCTGCCGCTACCGGCATGTTGCCCTGCTCGTAGCCCGCACGTTGCACCAGATTGTAAGCGTCCTGAATCACCTCAAACTCGGCCAGCCCGTGCGCGCGCTGGAACAGGATGGCTGCGCGTAACCGCTCCGGGGTGAAGTTTGAGGCGCCCAAGTGCCCCACTTTGCCAGCGCGCACCAGTTCATCGCAGGCCGGAAGCGACACCTCCCAAGGGGTGCTCTGGTCGTCCATGTGCAGGTAATATACGTCAATGTGGTCAGTGTTTAACCTAGTCAAAGACGCTTCGCAGGCTGCGAACAGGTTTTCACGGGTGAAAGTGGTGTACGGCGGCAGTTGCCCAACTTTGGTGGCGATGAACTGCGTATCCCGATTGTGACGGCTGGCGTACCAGCGCCCGATAATCTGCTCCGATTCGCCGCCGTGGTTGCCATCCTTCCAAGCCGAGTACACATCTGCGGTGTCCACGAAGTTCCCGCCGGCGGCTGCGTAAGCGTCCAAGATGGCGAACGACGTAGCTTCATCCGCCGTCCAACCGAACGGGTTGCCGCCCAGTTGCAGCCCAAAAACGTCCAGCCCGGTACGTCCCAATATCGTCATAATCGTATTCCTTTCAACTGTTTTACGTATGGTTTACGTATGTTTTTACGTATGGTTTTGCGTATGTTTTCTGCGTTACGCGCTGTGGCAGCGGTAACGGCCTAAACCTCCGGGAAAGTGGAGGTGTCGATGACGTAACGGTAGCGCACCCGCGATTTCACAACGTTGTCGTAGGCCGCGCTGATTTGGTCACCGGAGATGACTTCAACCTGCGCGGTGATGCCGTGCTCGCCGCAGAAGTCCAGCATCTCCTGAGTTTCGGGGATGCCGCCAATCATGGAAGCCGCCACTATCGCCTGAATGCCGCACAGCGCTTTCAGCGATAACTGCGATTTACCGGCGGGCATCCCCACGTCCACGAACACCCCGCCGCGTTTGCAGGTGGCCACCAGCGGGGTGATGTCCTCCTCGGCGGCGACAGTGCTAAGCACTAGGTCGAACTTGCCAGCTACCCGTTTCAGCGCGCCCGGCTCGGAGGTGGCGATGTAGTCAACCGCTCCGAAGCGCCTGCCGTCGTCCTCTTTACTGCGGGTCTGCGAGATGACGCTCACCTCAGCCCCCAGCGCGACAGCGATTTTGACGGCGACGTGCCCCAGCCCGCCCATACCCACGATGGCTACCTGTTTCCCCGGGCCTGCGCCCCATTTGCGCAGTGGGGAATACGTGGTGATGCCAGCGCACAACAGCGGCGCAGCGGCATCAAGCGGCAGCGAATCGGGGATGTGCAGCAGATATTTTTCATCGACGGTGATGGCGGTGGAGTAGCCGCCGTCAGTGTATTTGCCGTAGTGGTCAAGGGTGTTATACGTCCAGATGGTGCGCCCAGCACCGGTGCAGAACTGCTCCTTGCCCGCCAAACAGGATTCGCACTCCCGGCAGGAATCCACGAAGCACCCCACCCCTACGTGGTCGCCCACTTGGAAGCCGGTGACGTTCTCGCCCACCTGAGTGACGATGCCCGCCAGTTCGTGGCCCGGCACCAGCGGGTAGTGGGCTTGCCCCCACTCGCTGCGGGCGGTGTGGATGTCGGAGTGGCAGATGCCCGCGAACAGCACATCAAACAGCACCTCATTAGGCCCGGGTTCGCGCCGTTCAATGGTAGTGGGGTGGAAAAGCCCATCGGGAGAATCAATACAACGCACGAGCAGTAGGCATGAGGTGCTAAGTCCTTTCGTATCAGGTTACTGGTTTAAGTTTAGGTGCTTCTCGCAAACGGGAGTTTATCCAGTTCTTGGATTCCCGCCTATTTTCCCTATCTCTCATTTACTCTTACCTGTTCCTGCTTACTCTTGCTTGTTCTTGTGTACTCTTTCTTGCTTGCTTACTTTCGCTTATTGTTACGTACCCCCCCCCCCCCCGCGGGGGGGGGGGGGGGGGGGGGGGGGGGGGGGGGGGGGGGGGGGGGGGGGGGGGGGGGGGGG